>JBATFU010000032.1:0-2534 GCA_049665065.1 Woeseia sp.
CATGCGCTTTGCAGGGGTGCAAAGCGCCAGGTCTCATTCGCAGGAAACGATCTGCAAGCCGCTGAAACCTATTACTTTCCTTTCTTGCTGGCAGGGGCTGCCGCACGCATTTCAGCCCGGTCAGCAAGTACCGTATCAATCAGGCCGTATTTCACGGCAGTTTCACCGCTCATAAAGCGGTCCCGATCGGTGTCTTTTTCAATCTGGTCGGCGGATTTACCCGTATGGCGCGCCATGATCTCATTCAGGCGGCGTTTCAGCTCCAGCACTTCCTTGGCATGAATATCGATATCCGTGGCCTGGCCCTGATACCCGGCGCTCGGCTGGTGCACCATGATGCGCGAGTGTGGCAACGCGAACCGCTTTTTGTTGGTGCCGCCCGCCAGCAATAGCGCGCCCATGCTGGCCGCCTGGCCAACGCAAATCGTGCTGACGTCGCAATTAATGAACTGCATCGTGTCGTAAATCGACAGGCCCGCCGTGACCGATCCGCCTGGCGAGTTGATGTACAGGTGAATGTCCTTGTCAGGATTTTCGGATTCGAGGTACAGGAGCTGTGCAACGACCAGATTCGCCATATAGTCTTCAACGGGCCCGACAATAAACACGACACGCTCTTTTAACAGTCGTGAGTAAATGTCATAGGCACGTTCGCCACGGGCGGTCTGTTCGACAACCATCGGTACAAGATTCAATGCTGTTGCGCTCATTCAGTTTGTCCTGTTTCGTTTTGCTCTAGAAATCCCGATCGTACTCAAGGCTTCATGAAATCCTTGAATTTGACCTTCTTTTCTTTTTCGACACCATTTTTCACCAAAAGCTCCACTGCCTGTTCTTCCAGGACCATCGGCTCAATCTGCTGCAGCAGTTGCGGATTGCTCATGTACGCCGTGACCATGTCTTCCGAATTCTCATAGCTCGCACACATTTCCTCGACGCGTTGGCGCACGCGCTCCGGATCGACATGCAGGTCATTATCCTCGATGTATTGACGTAACAACAGGCCGAGCCGTACACGCCGCTCGGCAACTTGCGTAAATTGTGCCCGTGGCGGCGCCTGCGCGTGATCCTCAATGCCCATGCGACGCATCGCATCGTGCTGCATTGAATGAGCTTCCTGGTCAACGAGCGCCTTCGGCACATCGATCGGATTGGCCGCCAGCAAGGCTTCCATCACCTGCTCTTTCACGCTCAGGCGGACCTTGTCATCGGCTTCACGGCGCATGTTGGCGGTAACGTCGGTCCGCAATTTCGCGAGGCCGCCCTCTTTAACGCCATACATTTCTGCAAGCTTGTCGTCCAGCGCAGGCAATTCCTGTTCTTCCACTCGCCGTACCCGCAAAGCGAAATCGACATTCTTGCCCTGCAGCTCGTCGGCCTGGTAGTCCTTGGGGAACTTGACCTTGATCGATTTCTCATCGCCGGCCTTTACGCCTTTGAGGCCTTTTTCGAAGTCGGGCAACATCTGGCCCTGGCCGAGCACGACCGGCACTTCTTCGCCTTTGCCGCCCGCGAATGCTTCGCCATCCAGCGTGCCATCGAAATCGACGATTACCCGATCACCGTCCGCGGCCGCCCGCTCCGCGACTTTCCAGTCAGCGCGCTGGCGACGCAGGTTGTCGAGCATGTCGTCGCAGTCAGAATCGTCAATCGTCACGACCGGGCGCTCGACCTTGATCTTGTCGAGTCCGCTGAGCTTTACCTCCGGCAGCACCTCAAAGGTCGCGACATAGGCGAAATCCTTGCCGGCACCGGATGACACCGGTTCAATCTGCGGACCGCCAGCCGGCGTCAGGTTCTCCTGCGCTACGGCGTCGCGGTAACTCTTTTGCATAAGATCGGACAACACTTCCTGGCGAATCTGGCCGCCGTAGTGCTTTCTTACGACCTTCGCCGGAATCTTGCCGGGCCGGAAGCCCTTGATCTTCGCGGTGCGCCCGACACGCTTCAGGCGCGACTCGATTTCCTGCTCGATGCGTTCGGCAGGAAGCTCAACGCGCATGCGTCGCTCCAGCGCTCCTGTCGATTCAACCGTGACCATCATCAATCTGATCCTTCGCTGCTGTGACCGCTGCCTGCAAGGCACAGGCAGTCATTTTGTTGTCGTTTGGGTTAACGGCCAGGCACCCACCACCAAAAAAGGCGCGCTTGCCTGTGCCACAATGTACTTGGTAAAAATTAAAGAAATACAACCACTTAGAAGATTCTGGTGCGAAAGGAGAGACTCGAACTCTCACGGGTTACCCCACAGGAACCTAAATCCAGCGCGTCTACCAATTCCGCCACTTTCGCTTGTTTCAGTTCAGCCGGGTGCCTGCGCCTCTCATTCAGCCGCGTAGTATAACGGATCAATGCTCGGCAGTGGGCGGGGTTTGAGGTCAGGAATGGTGGGCCCCCGGGGGCTCGAACCCCGGACCAAGAGATTAAGAGTCTCCTGCTCTACCAACTGAGCTAGAGGCCCCACGTTCCTGCATGACTTTTATCAAACTGATGCGGTGGACCGGATAACGATCTGCACATCAAATGGGGTGGAC
>JBATFU010000033.1:0-4716 GCA_049665065.1 Woeseia sp.
TTGTTGCGCCGCTGCAGATCGACGGTAAAACCTTGCATCGAACGGGCCAGTTTCGGGTTTCCGTTTCACCCTGCTTCGGCGGCCGCTCGCCGGAACTCGACAATAAAGACCTGTTGCGACAGCTCGGCCGATTCGTCGCCCGCATTCACCTGCAGGGTGAACGGTCAGAATTCCATGACCGACCGCGCATCGATATCGACAGTTATGGCTACGACTCGCGCGACTATCTGCTGGACGAAGGCTTCATTCCCGATGAAATGCAGGATGTCTACGAAGGTACAGCCGACCTGCTGCTCGAAAATGTCGAACTCGCGTTCGATCGTGCAGGCAACGTTCGCGAGCTCCGACTGCACGCGGATTTTCACCCGGGCAATGTTCTGGTGCAGGAAGACCGCGTGCATATCGTTGACCTCGACGACGCGCGGACGGGTCCGGCCGTGCAGGATCTGTGGATGTTTCTGTCCGGTGATCGCGAGGAACAAACACCGCAGCTCGGCACTTTGCTGGAAGGCTACGAGGAATTTCGTCGTTTCGATGCACGCGAGTTACACCTTATAGAAGCATTGCGCAGCCTGCGCATGATGCACTACGCCGCCTGGCTGGCACGCCGCTGGGAAGACCCGGCGTTCAAGCAGGCCTTCCCGTGGTTCAACTCCCAGCGTTACTGGGATGAACATATCCTTGCCCTGCGCGAGCAAACCGCGCTGGTCCAGGAACCGCCGCTGGCGTGGTACGTCTAGCGTCCGCGGCGCGCGTTTTGACCGGTTGCGAAAGAACAGGGCTCGGTCTAAAGTTGAAAGCGCCTGCAGGCCGCGACAGATGGAACTTCGGCCGCAGCAGAGATTCAAATGAACGGATGACCCTGGCCTGCTCGGCCCGGGCTGAATTCACGGGGAATCAATGTCACAACGGCTTTTTGTGATCGCAATCAGTCTGCTGGGGTCAACTCTGCAGGGATGTTCTTCACAAGTGGCGATGCTCGACCCGCGTATTCCGGAACCGCTGATCGCCAAAATGCCGATGAACGTCGGCGTCCGCTATCCCGAGTCATTCGATTCATTCGTTCACGAAGAGCGAGTTATCGGGAAAGAAGTCTGGAAGATTGACCTCGGCGAATCGAACAAGCTCCTGTTCAACAAACTGCTCAGCTCCATGTTCGTGAGCGTCAGCGAAGTAGCCGACGACGCGAACCCGGCCGACGCGGGGCTGGATGCGCTGATCGAGCCGACGATCGACGCTTTCGAGTTTTCAGTGCCACAACAGAGTCAAACCGATGCGTTTGCGGTGTGGATTCGCTATCGAATCAAGGTTTTTGACAGTGCCGGTACGCAGGTTGCGAATTGGCCAATTGCGGCCTATGGCAAAAGCCAGACGTCGACGTTTGGTGGCGACGACGCATTGCGCCGTGCCGCCGTACTCGCCATGCGCGACGCCGCTGCGCTGATTATCCTGCAAATGGACAAATCGACCGGCATCAGCAAATTACGCAATGCAGACAGCGCTGCACCGGCCCCGAATCTGCCGGACGCTGCGCCTGCAGCAGCGAAGGTGGATGCTGCGGAGGACTTCATGCATGAAGGCAGTTAGTAAAACCCCGCTTGTCTTGCAGCTCGGCCGCATCGCGGTGGCATTTGCATGCCTGCCGCTTGCCGCCTGCGTTACCTCGCGCATCGAGGACTCGCGCCAGGGCGGAACCGGGCTCGGCGAAGGCGAAGGCATCGTCATCATGGCGAAAAGCTATCACCTCGGAAACGAGACAGAGAACAAGTTCATCGACTGCGTCGGTGACGCGATTGGCCGCGGCTCGAGTGGCCTGCGGGTTGTGCCACACCAGGAGTTCGTGGACGCCCTGTTTCCCTGGTTCGAACCGCGCACGGCGCCGGCTGACACCAAGGGCCTGCCCGTGTTGATGGCGCGGCCGGGCGTGCAGAATGCGATCAGGCAAAAGGGCGTGCGCTACGTGATCTGGCTGGACGGCGCAACGGATCGCGTTGCTGGCGGCGGCAGCCTGTCGTGTGCCGCAGGCCCGGGCGGCGGTGGCTGCTTCGGGTTTGCCTGGTGGCAAAACGATGCCAACTATGAAGCGTCCGTTTGGGACCTGACGGGCCTCGAAGATGCGGGCACGGTCAGCGCCGACTACAGCGGCACCTCGTTCCTGCCTGCCATCGTCATCCCGATTCCCTTGTTTGCCCGCACCCAGGCAAAAGCCTGCAAAGGTTTGTCGGATCAGCTGAAGCTGTTCATCGTCGACGACGACGAAGCCTGACGCTCCAAACGGTGCCGGGCTTCAGGGCCGGCCTGCCCCGATAAATGCCTGTTGGTAAAACGGCGCATCAAGCCGCGCAACGCTGACGTGCCGTCCGCTTTGCGGTGCGTGCACAAAGCGGCGTGAACCCAGATACATCCCGACGTGCGACACCTTGCCCTCGATGCGGAAGAACAGGACGTCGCCCGCGCGCAGCTCACTTGTCGGGATTCGTTGCAGCGAATTCCACAACGAGCGTGTCGTCCGCGGGACGTTTTTGCCGACCTGCAGATAGGAGTAGTAAACAAGCCCGCTGCAATCGAAGCCGTCTTCATCGGCGCCGCCATAGCGGTACGGCGTACCCACCTGACGCATCGCAGTCATGGCAGCGCGCTCGTACAGGGGGCTCGCTGGCTGAGACCGGCTGTTGACGCGCGCCTGACCGGCATCGCTGCCGTGTGCAGACACCGTTGCCGTACGCGGGCCGGATCCGGCGCATGCCGCGAGACCAAGCAGCAAGGCGAGACTAAAGCAAGTTCGGGTGAGGCTGGTTGACGCTGAATACATATGCAACACTGCGGTCGCCACGGTAACGACACGTTAACAATAGAGAAATGAAGGGTCTATGAACTGTATCGCACATACCGCAATCGACAGACAATCAAAGCGCTTTGCTGCGAGTGCCATGCGCCGTCCGCACAAGATTGCGTGGGTGGCAATGCTTCTGGTCGTCAGCGCCTGTGCCGCCGCACAGACAGAGCCTGTGCCAGCCAAAGTTTATGACGTTATGTACACCGTCAAGCCTTATCCGCGACGCGGCACCGTGGCCGTCGAGATGCGCGTCGAACAGGTACGTCGATTTCTGCGTGAAGTGACGATGAAAATGCCGGAGGCGCGCTTCAGTGACGTCAGCGGCGACGGTGAAATCAGTCGAGACGGCGATGCGCTTAGCTGGCGGCCAGCGGTCACGGGTGGCGTGCTGCGCTGGACCGTGAAAGTCGCCAACGTCCGCTACGGCGACAAGTACGACGCCTGGCTTGGCAGAGACTGGGGCCTGTTCCGTGCATCCGACATTATTCCGCCAGCCGACACCCGCACGGTCGTCGGTGCGCACAGCCAGACCAGCTTGCAATTCGACCTGCCTGACAAGTGGTCTGCTGTAACCCAGTACAACGATCGGCGCGGCATTTATTCGATCAAGAATACCGGCCGACGTTTTGACCGGCCCGCGGGCTGGATGTTGCTTGGCAAAATCGGCGTACGCATTGAGACCATTTCCGGCGTACGTGTTGTCGTTGCCGGGCCGCTGGGACAGGCCGTTCGCCGGCTCGACATGCTGGCGCTAATGCACTGGACGCTGCCAGAGGTAACCAAGGTCCTGCCCGATTTTCCAAAGCGCATTGCCATCGTGAGCGCGGCGGCCAGCATGTGGCGCGGCGGCCTGTCGGGACCGCAATCACTTTATTTGCACGCGGACCTGCCGCTCATAAGTGAAAACGCAACCAGCACCCTGCTGCATGAAATCATGCATATCGGTAGCGGCCTGCGCGCGGCAAACGGCGCAGACTGGATCGTTGAAGGACTTGCCGAATACTACTCCCTCGAACTGTTGCGACGCAGCCGCACTATCAGCAATGAGCGCTTCAAAGACGCACTGGCCGATCTCGCCGAATGGGGCAAAGAAGCTGACGTGCTGTGTACCGACGCCTCGACAGCAGCGGCTACTGCCCGAGCGGTAGGTGTATTCGCCGCGCTGGATCGCGAGCTGCAGCAACGGACAATGAACAGCGACGCACTCGATGAACTGCTGCGCGCACTCGTGGCGAACGGAGACATCGTAAGCGTGAGCGATTTGCGACGTCTTGCAAAGGCAGAAGCCGGCAGCATGCCGCGAGCCTTGTCGAATACCAATTTGCCGGGTTGCGGTTAAGCTATTCACCATAAAGCTTTCGAAATTTCGATCCTGCGCGGTCGATCTGTGAGCACAATCACGCTTAGTTTTCAGGGTTTACCGTAGACTTCATTCTCTGTTCTGATTCCTGCAAGTATCCCGATGCTGAGTTCCGCTTCCAGAAAAATGCCCGCGCTGACCAGCACCCAGATGCTGGTGATGAAAGCGGGTGAAATCGCCGGCCGCAAAGTCTGGTTACCTCGACTGATTTATGACGGGCTGCCGTATTTTTACCTGGCCGCCGGCTTCGCCGCGTTTTTCGCAACGCTTTACATAAGTGACTGGTTCTGGGTTTTGCCGCACTACCTGTTGTTTTCCGGGGCATGCCTGCACCTCGCGCTTGCGGTGTCCCGGCTGCGACGCACGCATGCACAAACAGAAGACGAAGCGCCGCAGGTGGCCGACCAGCCAGGTAGTTAACTGCCCTGTCGCTTGACGCGACGGGTACGAGGCACGACGATTGCCGCTTCGTGGCAACCTGAACCCCGCTATGACTGAAACCACTAAGCCAGGCGCAAGC
>JBATFU010000034.1:0-14194 GCA_049665065.1 Woeseia sp.
TCGAGGCTAAAGGCCAGCAACAGGTCGCCGGACGGACTCATGCCCGCGTCGAGCGCAGGACCAAGCATCGTGCCGTCCGCCGTGCGATAAATCCTGTAACCGCGGCGGGCGCTGCCGGCGATCAGCAGGTCGCCAACCGGCGAAAATTCGAGCTGCCAGCTTTCGCCGCCGCGTTCGAGCAGTATCGGTTCGCCCGGGCTGTCCGTACGCCACAGCGACATACCTTGCTCGCCGTGCAGTACAGCGACCGCTGTCCCGTCAGGAGACAGCCGCATATCACTCGGCTGCGAATGCTGATCGAGCTGCACGAGCTGCTGGCGCGTCTGCATGTCCCAGATGCGCACGGCACGGTCGTAGTCGGCGACCGCAATGTGCCTGCCGCTGCTGTCTATCGCATAGTGCGCCGGCGAACCGCCGACCCGAAGTTGTGCGACGAGCGCGCGCTGCTCCAGCGACCACAGTTCGAACACCGTCTGCGGTTGACCGCGCCGGGCAACGAAAAGATGCTGGCCGTCGCGTGTCAGGCTAACCTCTGCGCCACCGACGTTTGCCTGCAATACGGTTTCACGGCGACCGTTGACCGTGCGCCACAGGTGGACGTTATCCTGCGCCCTTGTCACGAGGTAGCGCGCATCTGGCGTGACGCCAACCACCTCTTCATCAGCCGGCACCGCAACCGTTCTGGCAGGTTGCGCACTGGTCAGGTCCCACATGCGGGCGCTGTCGCTTTGCTGTGCACGCGCTACGGCGTAACGCCCCTGCGGTCCGAACCAGATGTTGTTTGATTCGCGTTCGACAGGGGCTGGAATGTCCAGCCCACGTTCAAAGCTTTCAACCAGCCCCTGCGAATTCAGGTTCAGGTCCCAGCTCACGAGGTGTCCACTGACACCGGTCGCCTCGTCGCGCAGGCTCAGCGACCAGGTACCGGCAAGCGGCTCGCCACGCAGCTCGGCCAGTTGCGCCATGTCAAAACTGAATTCATCGTTCGCGCTCGAGCGTTCGGCGGGGAACTCGAGGTCAACCGCGCGCCCGGACGGTGCGATCAGCTTCATGCGCAGATCGGCAAGCCGCGCATGACTCACGTTTACCCGCAAACCCAGGCGCGTTGCCGCCGCACGGCTGTCAACGGCGATGCGCCGCACCAGCGGCGCTACTTCCAATGCGGAAATGGTCCAGGGTTCGCGCGCAACGAGCTCACGATTCTGCAGCGCCCACTGCAAAACGCGAGCGCCCGAGATAATGCTGACGAGCATGTCGCGCTGGCTGAACAGCATGCGCTCCCCGGCTTCCGCCCGCAGCGTTGCTAGAAGTTGCGGATAGTCACGACCGAGCAAGGCTGCGGCGAAACGACGCCGCTCCGGCGTCGCGACAGTGAGCGCCTCAAGGGAAGCGAGCAACGCGCTGTCGCGTTGCTCTGCGCGCGCTGCAACTCGCGCCTGCCGATCCCAGTATTTCGCGACCATCTCAGGCGCGAACGCTTCGGCGTCAGGCAGACGGCCGGCATAGGCAGCCAGCGTTTCGATCTCAGAACGGCTGGCGGCAAAAATTGCGCGATTGTCGAGCTGGTTGCGGTACAGGCGATCTGCCGTTGCCGCATGTCCGGGAAACGAACGCAGGTTTCGCCAGGCGGTATCGACGGACTCCAGCGCAAGCGTTGGCGAGACGAGCGCGCGCACGTAGGGCTTCGGCAACAGCTGCGTGTACCAGAAGGGCAGCGCGAGCAATGCGGCGACCAGCAAGGCCGCTGCGGCCGGTCCGCGCCAGTGCAGTGGCAGGTTGCGATTGGCCCAGCGTGCGGTAAATACAGCCTCGTACAGGCGATTGCGGACCTGCAACTCGCCGTCGTCGCTGACTTTCAGCAAGCCTATTGCGAGCAACTTGCGTTGCGCGCGAATGTCGGGATCGTACAGAACCACGAGCCCTTTGCGCAGGCGCCCGTAAATAGTCAGCATTGCTTCACTGTCACGCTTGTCACGGACAATGCGGCGGTGAATGTGATGCATGTGCGGCTCGCTGTGCCACGCAGCGCGCCCGGCCAGCAGGCGTTGCACTATCTGGTCGACGTGCTGTTCGACATCACCGTCGCCGGGCTCGCGCGCCAGCGCGCGGCACAGCTTCTGGCACAGATACGGCTGGCCGCCGGTCCAGTGCCAGACTCGGTCCAGTGCAGCCCGCGCGTCGGCAGACGAGACATTCAGTTCGGTCGCGAAAATTTCGAGGTCCGGACGTGAAAAATCCTGCAGCGTTATCGGCACCGCGACGGCAAAGGGCGACAGCGATTCCTCGTCCGTCAGCGAGTGCGGGTCGCCCTCGCCGCTCAGCACGAATATCAGGCGTTCAAGCTCCGGGTCCGTGGTGCGCGCATTGTGCGCCGCGCGGATGCTCGGCAGCAGGTGCTCCTTAAACTCAAGATTTTCCAGCACCTGCACTTCATCAACAAACACGACGACCTGCTCGCGGATGTTTTGCAGAATAACCTCGACATAGAACTCGACGAGGCGTTGCCGGTTGCTGAGTATCGATTTGTCCTGCCACCAGTCCTGCAGGTCAATTTTGATGCGCAGCTGGCGCAGCAGCCGGTATGCAATGCTGTAGTACCAGCGGCCCGCATCGGAATCACCGTCGCGTTCCGCGATCTGGGACAGGTCGAGGGTCGCAATTTTGTAGCCGTTGTTCCTGAGGCGCGCGGCAGTTGCTGCAATAAGACTGGACTTGCCGGTGTGTGCCGGCGCCATGACGTAGGCATAACTGCCCTTGATAATCGTGTCATACAGCTCGCTGTCGGCCGGCCGACCAACATAGCCGCCGCGCACAGGATGCAATGGCTGGCCGACGCTGAAGAATTCAGCGACGCGATCCTTGTCCGGCGACTTGTCGGTTTCCGAAATTTCGGCCATGAATCCCCACGCGCAGCGTTCGTGTATTCTGTTCGATCTGCCGGGTACGCACCAGACAGCTCCTGATAATGCCTGAGACCAAAAGCCAGTTGTTGAAAAAAGACCTGTTTGGACAGGTCTCTTTACATATTGACGACGCAAGCACTCGCATCGTCCGTGATACGTCGGCGGCGCCCCTGGCGACGCGCTGGATCGCGCGACGCCTGCTGGCCCGCGAGGGGCGGGCGCTGGCCGCAGCGGACGGTCTGCCTGGCGTGCCCGAGTTGCTGCTTTGTGAACGTGACCGGCTCGAGCGCGGTTTTATCGACGGTGAACCGTTGCACCGCGCAAAGCCGCCAGGGCCCGGTTACTTCCGCGACGCACATCGATTGTTGCGCCGCCTGCATCGCCACAACATCGTGCACAACGATCTGGCAAAGGAACCGAATTTGCTGGTAACCAAGACAGGTGCACCGGCGTTTATCGATTTTCAGCTTGCCTGGTTTTGCCCGCGCCGCGGCCGGCTGTTTCGCTTGCTGGCGCGCGAGGACCTGCGGCACCTGCTGAAACACAAACGCAGCTACTGCCCGGCGCAGCTCACGACGCGCGAACACCACATCCTGGCAAGCCCTTCCCTGCCGTCACGCCTGTGGATGGCCACCGGGAAAAAACTTTATCTTTTCATTACCCGGCGATTGCTTGGCTGGGCCGATCGCGAGGGTGCCGGCGACCGCCATTCCGTGAAGCGCTGATAGTGACGCTGCGACGCTTCGCGGTATACTCGGCCGCCGCATGCATACCTTGAGGACAGCCGTGAAATACTGCCATCAGCACAACCTGGTCGAACCTGAAAAAGCAGACGCCGAGCGCAAATACGGCGTGCGTATCCGGCTGCCGCAAGGCGATACGTTTTCACGTTTGCTGGGCGAAAACTGGGAACGCGTGCGCTGGTATCCAACGGAAGCAGACCGCGATCGCGCCTACAACGACATCGCAGAGCGCCACGGCTATTACCGCAAAACCGATACGCCTACCCAGGTCCTCGAAAAGATTATTCGCTAGTGTCCTGCGTCGCTAGCGCGGCGGCGTACCCAGCGACAGGTAAAAGTTTTTCTTGCCCTGCTCGGCGAATCCGGCCGCGAGGTAAATCGGGCCGATCGCGGTATCGACTCCAACGAACAGGCTGCCACTGACCAGCAAGGAAGAGGCGACAATGTCCGACCGCTGCTGCCATACGTTGCCGGCCTCAAGCGACGCGCCGAAATACAACGGCACCTCGACGATTCCGCCGCCGGTTTCTCCGGAGCGGCGATACCACACGAGGCGTGCAAGCGCCGCATGTGGGCCGGTCAATTCGCCGCGCGCCAGTCCTGACAGTCGCAGAAAGCCGCCCAGCGGAAAGAAATTCTGCACCTGGTCTGCGGAGGCAAACGTTGTGCTGTAGCTCAGGCCCGCTTGCAGGCTATGGCGTCCCCAGGTGTCGACAGTAAGAAAATCACCCGTCACCGTGTCGAAATTATTGTCGGCGCCAAGCCCCGGTCGCGACATCTCCCAGCGCAGGTCGAAGCGATTGCCGTGCAGCGGGATCTGCCCGTCGTCGAGCGTATCAATCGCGAAATTTGCGAACAAACCACCGGACTCGAACTGGAAATTGCCCAGCAGCTGATCGCCAACTTTCAGGCGCGCTTCGCCCGCGCCACGAAACACGCCCAGGCGAAACTCACCCCAGCGTCCGAGCTCACGCCCGGCATCGATACCGAAGGTGGCATCGCTGATGCGATAGCGAGCGATGCGTACGTCGTCTTCGAACACATTGATGTTGCTTTGTTTGAGCTCAATACGCGGCGCGACGAAGTAACGTGCGTCGAAACTCAGTGGCTGGTAGAACTCGGAAATCAGCAGGGGCTCGGTGCCAACCTGTGCATCGGTGCGCCATTCCGCGCCAAGCCGGTTGACCCCTGCGCGCGTGAGCCGTGCAGAGAGATTGAAGGCCGTGCTGCCGTCGAAATCGTCTTCGAGCGAAAGTCCGAGTCGCAGGTAGTTCGGCCCCCAGGATTTCGGTACGGCGTCAAACGCGACGCCGGTCTCGTCGCCTTCGCGAAAGACACGATAGTCCACGCGTTCGTAAAGATTGAGTCCGTAAATGTTTGCCGCGTCGCGCGCGAGCATCGGCAAGTCGACCTTGTCGCCTGGCTGCACTTCGAGCCTGCTTTCAATCGCACGAATTGACAACGGACCACTGTTGCGAACCTGCACAAAATCAATGGTTGCTGCCGCGGGCTTCTGCGGCGCGCGGCTGGCCAGGTACTGTTGCCACTCGGGTTCCGAAACACTCAGTTTGCGCAGAGCCGCTTCCTGCTGGCGCGCAGCGACCTGGCCAGGTTCAACGGTCCAGGCGATTTCTGCGAAATTGCTCGAACCGAACTGCCCGAGATCGGGCCGGATCAGGATATCGTCATCGCCCAGCGATTCGAGCTGGCGACGCGTTTCCTTCTGGATCAGGATCGTCAATACCTGCGCGCTGATGTCGACCGCCGAGTTCAACTGCTCGGGCCGGTATAAAGGAAACTCGACGTCAACCGCGATGATGATATCGACGTCCATTTCGCGAATGGTTTCAACCGGCAGGTTGCCAACGATGCCGCCGTCCACGAGCGTCCGCCCATCGATGTTAACCGGCGCGAAAATTCCCGGCACCGACATGCTTGCACGCAAAGCCTCTGTCAGGTCACCACTGCCAAGAACGACGCGTTCGCCGGTCACGATATCGGAAGCGATGGCCCGGAACGGAATCGGCAGCTCGTCAAAATCGGTAATGCCTGCGCTGCCCTCGGTTAACTCGCGCAGAACCTGTCCGAGTCGCTGACCCTGAATCAGGCCGCGCGGCAGCAGGACTTCGCCGTCCCGCACGCCCAGTTCGAGCTGGATCGGGAAGTCCGCATCGTCCTGCTTGCGTCGAAAGGAAAGGTCGCGACGCGCCGGCTTGTCTTTCAGCGACTCGCGCCAGTCCAGCGAGCCGATCACCGCCTCCAGCTCCTGCGGACTCTTGCCTGCCGCGTACAGGCCGCCCACGATCGCGCCCATGCTTACGCCTGCGATCGCGTCAACCGGTACGTGCAGGCGTTCGAGCTCGCGCAGCACGCCGATATGCGCGGCACCGCGCGCACCACCGCCACCCAGCACGAGGCCGATACGGGGTCGCGGGGTTGACTCGACAACTGCAGTTGAATCTTCCTGCTGCGCCGCCGAACTGGCGGGGGGCGAGACGAGTAGCGCCAGCAGGCACGTGACTCTGAGCATAGATTTTCCGGTGTTCTGCTGCCCGGCGCCGGGCAGCGGTTGTCTGGGTTTAATCGGCAGCGACGGGTTCGCGCAGGCGGCGATTATAACCGTCCAGCGCCGCAAGTTCGGCGTTTGTACGGGCCTCATCCCAGCCGAGTTCCCGCGCAGCGGCTTCTGCGACGGCAGGTGCGGCAGTGCAGCCCTGGTCAGCAGCCAGGCCAATCATCAGGCGACGATGCATGAGATCAATGAGCGTCTGCGCAAACTCGTCGCGGATTGCCATGATCACCTCGGCAGCGAGCACCTCGTGGCGTTCGTCGATCACTTCCGCACAGGCAGGATATTCAAGGCACAGCTCGGCCAGCCGCCCGACCCGTGCACCGTAAAGATCGTGAAGGCGATGCCGGCCCTTGACGTTCAGCATCGGGACGTTTGGCAGCGCGACATCACTTGCAATGCCGCCCGGCAACGGCACGTCCGCGGTAGTGCAGCGCCCCTTGTTGTGATGCAGCACTGACTGCAGCTCGTCAACGACCTGCTCCGCGAGATTGCGGTAGGTGGTCAGTTTGCCGCCGATGATTGAGAAGACGGCATTGGGCTTGTGCTGAAAAATGATGTGTTTGCGGGTGATCGCGCCTTCCGGTCCTTTTGCCACGTAGGGCAAGGGCCGGACGCCCGAGTAGGCGTAGTTAACATTCTTGCGACCAAGGTGCGCTTTCGGGAACAGCTCGTTGACGGTTTCGAGCAGGTAGTCCACTTCGTCGAACGTTGCGCGCGCATCGCGCGGGTCACCGTCGTAGCGAAGATCCGTCGTGCCAACGAGGTATTGACCGTTCCACGGAATGATGAACATTGGCCGCCCGTCGCTCGCAGCTTCGACATACAGCGCATCTTGTGGCCCGCCGACAAAGGTATTGATAACGATGTGACTGCCCTTGGTACCGCCCATCAGGCGCGGCATTGCCTGGTTCGTCTCGCGCAGTACCTGGTCAACCCAGGGCCCGGCTGCATTGACAATGCTGCGGGCGCGCGCCTCGTGCACTTCGCCACCAGCGCCCTGCGTAAACTGCACGCGATGCGCTCCGCCGGACGCCAGCTGCAAAGCGCTGACCGGCGAGTAGTTGCGAACCTCGGCACCCGCCGCGGCTGCCGATAAAATATTCTCAACGACGAGCCGTTCTGCGAAGGACACCTGTGCGTCGTAATAGCTTGCGCCGCCCAACAACGCTTCCTGCCTGATCGCGGTGGCCTGTTCCGTCACTTCCTCAACGCTCATCATTTCGTGACGCGGCAGGGACTTTTTGAACGACAGAATGTCGTAGGCCAGCATGCCCAATCGAACCATCCAGCGTGCACGATGGCCTCCCCGGTACAGCGGAATGATCAGGCGCAACGGCTTCACCAGGTGCGGCGCAATCGTGCGCAAGGTGCCGCGTTCGTGCAGCGACTCGTAAACGAGCGGAATTTCGCCGTACTCGAGGTAGCGCAGGCCACCGTGGATGAGGCGACTCGACCAGCTCGACGTGCCGCCCCCGAAATCCTCGGCTTCAAGCAGCAGGATCTTGAAACCGCGCATGGCGGCGTCGCGCGCGATGCCGGCGCCGTTGATGCCGCCGCCGATGACAACTACGTCAAACTCGCCTGCGTCTGTCACTAAGGCCTCAGCTGTCCGTTGCCATGAACGAGGTATTTGTAGCTCGTCAGCTGGGCGGCACCGACCGGGCCGCGCGCGTGGATGCGACTGGTCGCAATACCGATTTCTGCGCCCATGCCAAACTCGCCGCCATCTGCAAATTGCGTTGATGCATTGTGCAGCAGAATCGCACTGTCGAGTTCATTGAGAAATTTCCGGGCTGCCGCTGCATCGTCCGTGACGATACTTTCCGTATGACCCGAGCCGTACTCCCGAATGTGCCTGATTGCCGCATTAATATCGTCGACGACACGCACGGCGATGATGGCGTCCAGGTACTCGGTACGCCAGTCCTCTTCGGTCGCAGGGACGACGGCGGCAGCAATCGCCTGTGCCTCACCATCGCCACGCACTTCGCAGCCGGCCGCCTGCAACTTCGCAATGATGCCCGGCAACAGTTTGCCGGCAACCGCGCGATCAACCAGCACCGTTTCCGCTGCGCCGCAGATGCCGGTGCGCCGCATCTTTGCGTTCAGCACGATGTCCTCCGCCATCAATGCGTTCGCCGACTCGTGCACGTAGACATGACAAAGGCCTTCGAGATGACCGATAACCGGCACCCGCGCATCCTGTTGCACCCTGCGTATCAAACCTTTACCGCCGCGCGGCACGACAACGTCGATGAACTGCGTCATTGATGACAGCAGGTAACCCACGGCATCGCGATCGGTCGTCGCCACCATTTGCACGGCCGCCGCCGGCAGACCTGCGCGCTTGATGCCGGCCTGCAGGCAACGCAGGATCGCATTGCTCGAGGCAAAGCTCTCCGAACCGCCGCGCAGGATGACCGGGTTGCCGGATTTGAGGCACAGGCCGCTGGCATCCGAGGTGACGTTTGGCCGGCTCTCGTAAATGATGCCTATCACGCCGAGCGGCACGGACACGCGCTGGATGCGCAGGCCATTGGGGCGTGACCACTCCTCGAGAACGCGACCCAGCGGGTCCGGCAGCTCTGCGATCGCTTCAAGGCCCGCTGCCATTCCTTCAACACGGCTGTCATCAAGCAGCAGGCGATCCAGCATTGCGCTGCCGAGTCCCGCTGCGCGGGCTGCGTCCATATCCTGCTGGTTGGCGTCGAGTATCGTTTTCGCCTGCGAACGAATTTCCAGGGCCGCGAGCGCGAGCGCTTCGTTACGCTCATCACCACTCGTCATCGCCAGCGCGGGCGCCGCAGCGCGCGCTGCCAATCCAAGCGCGTCCATTGCGAGTGCCAGTGAGCTTGCAGTATTCGTGTCAGTCATGGCTGAACAGTACGAGATCGTCGCGGTGGACGACAACCGTGGGGCCGCGATACCCGAGTTTGGTCGCGATGTCATCGGAATGGCAGCCCTGGATCTTGCAGATATCGATACTTGGGTAGGCCGCCAGGCCGCGGCCAATCTCTTTGCCGTTCGCCGCGAACAGCAACACAGCGTCGCCGCGCTGGAACTCGCCGCGTACCTCGGCGATGCCGACGGCGAGCAGGCTTTTGCCGGCGAGCAGCGCATCGCCGGCGCCGGCATCGAGATGCAGCGAGCCGCTGGTTTCCAGCATGCCGGCGAGCCACTGTTTGCGGACGGCGGCCGGGGTTCCGTGTGTGGCGATTCGCGTACAGCGCGCCCCCTCAGCCAGCGCCTGCAATGGATGCAGGGACTTGCCACTGGCGATGATCGTTGTGCAGCCCGCGCGCGTTGCAATTTTTGCGGCCTGCAATTTGGTTTTCATGCCGCCGCTGCCGAGATGGCTGCCGGCACCCTGCGCCATGCTGACAACGTCGTCGGTGAGCCGCGCAACTTCGGCAATGTGTTGCGCGTTCGAGTCCTTGCGCGGATCACCGCTGTACAGGCCGTCGACATCCGATAACAGCACAAGCCCGTCCGCCATCACCATGCTGGCAACGCGCGCAGCAAGTCGATCGTTGTCGCCATAACGCAGTTCATCGGTTGCCACGGTGTCGTTTTCGTTGATGACGGGTATGGCGCCGAGATCGAGCAGCTTTTGCAGGGTGCCGCGGGCATTCAGGAAGCGGCGACGCACTTCCGTGTCGTCGGGCGTCAACAGGATTTGCGCGACGACAATGCCGCGTTGGGCAAGCAGTTCCTGGTAGGCATGGGCGAGCTGGATCTGCCCGGCCGCTGCGGCTGCCTGCAGGTCGTCGAGGCGCGCACGGGCGCGATTCAGTTTGAGCTGTGAGCAGCCAAGACCGACGGCACCGGACGACACCAGCAACACCTGGCAGCCGCCCGCTCGTAACGCGGCGACATCGTCAAGCAGCGCCGCCAGCCACGGGCGATGCAGCGCGCCTTGTTCATCAATCAACAGCGACGAACCGATCTTGATGACCAGCCGGCCGAAGCCGGCCAGCGGGTTGGCGGCCATCAGCCCGAGAGTCGGTGGTGACGCACGTACGATGACAAGGTCACTTCGCCTTGCGAAACCGCGACGCTGCCGCTGCGCGCCACAGCCGCAAGCTTGCCGGTGATCATCGCCGCGCGCACAAAGTTGTCGACCTCATCCTGGGCGCCAGTCAACTGCATCGTAAAACTGTCAACGGCATCGTCCAGAATCTCTGCGCAAAATTGCGTTGCCAGCGCGTGAGCCTGCGCTACCTGGTCGGCGGTCAATTTGAGTTTGACGATAACGAGCTCACGCTCAAACAACTCGCCCAATGTCATGTCATGAATGCTGACGACGTCGACGAGTTTCGCAAGCTGCGCATTGAGCTGTGCGATGGCATCGTCGGAGCCGCTGACGACCAGCGTGACACGCGACACGGTCGCTTCCTGGGTCGGCGCGACGTTCAACGTGTCGATGTTGTAGCCACGCGTTGCAAACAGGCCGGTCATGCGGGTCAGTGCCCCCACCTCGTTTTGCAGCAGCACCGAGATTACGTGACGCATCGTGCTGCCTGCGGGGCGAAAATTTGAGTTCTCATGAAACCACTTAAGTGTCGGCAAGGCCTTGAATTTCTTCTGTAAGAGCGAGTATTGCAATGCAGCAGAAATTAGTAAACACTCGATTGTCGTTCGTCAGCACTTATTGTTTTTGAAGCCCATGTCCAGCACCGCTCCGCACGCACAGGCGAACTCACATCCACTCGCGGGCACCCGCATGACCGGTGCCGACATGGTCGTACAGATCCTGGCCGACGAAGGCGTCGACACGATCTTCGGTTATTCCGGCGGCGCCATCCTGCCGACCTATGACGCTGTCTTCCGCTATAACGATGCGCATCGCGATGCTGACGGCAACGCGGCAATGCCATTGATCGTGCCTGCCAATGAGCAGGGAGCCGGCTTCATGGCGGCCGGTTACGCCCGTGCCAGCGGCAAGGTCGGCGTGGTCATGGTGACCTCCGGCCCGGGCGCCACCAACACCGTGACGCCGGTGCGCGACTGTATGGCCGATTCCGTGCCCATCGTGGTGATCTGCGGGCAGGTGCCGACGCAGGCGATCGGCACCGACGCGTTCCAGGAAGCCCCCGTCTCCGCAATCATGGGCGCCGTAGCGAAGCACGTGTTCCTGGTTACGAACCCCGCCCGCCTGGAAAGCACGATGCGGGCAGCCTTCGAGCTCGCGCGTACCGGCCGACCCGGCCCGGTCGTGATCGATATCCCCAAAGACGTGCAGAACTGGGAAGGCCCGTTCAACGGCAGCGGCACGCTGGAGCTCACGGGTTACCGCAACCGTCTACAGGCGGTTGTGGACAATCGATTAAGCGATACGGCCTGTGAGCGTTTTTTCAAGCTGATGGCAGAAGCCGAACGTCCGCTGATTTATGCGGGCGGTGGCGTTATCAATGGCAATGCAACGAAGTCGCTGCGTCATTTCGCGAATGCCTATGGCATCCCGGTGACGACGACTTTGATGGCGCTCGGTGCCAGCGACACGACGCACCCGCTGTCGCTGCACATGCTCGGCATGCACGGGATAGCGTCAGCGAACTACGCAGTCGAAGACTGCGATTTTTTGATTGCTGTCGGCGCGCGCTTCGATGACCGCGTGGCCGGCGATCCGGAGAACTTTGCGCCGCAGGCGCGCGCGATCGCGCAGTTTGACGTCGACGTCTCCGAGATTGGCAAAGTCCGCAATGCGCAGTGGCATCATGTCGGCGTGCTGCAGCGCGATCTCGATGACCTGCTGGTTTACGGGCAACGCACGAAGTTTGCGAAGGACTACAGCGGCTGGCATCAGCATATTGCGAATTTAAAAGCCCGTCACCGCCTGAACTACGACCGCGAAAGTCCCTTGATTCAGCCTTACGCCGTTATCGAAGAAATCAACCGCCTCGCGGGTGGCAAGGCGATCATCTGCACTGGCGTCGGCCAGCACCAGATGTGGGCTGCACAGTATTTTGACTTCCGCGAGCCGCGCCTGTGGCTGACCTCGGGCAGCATGGGCACGATGGGCTTCGGCCTGCCCGCCGCGATCGGCGCACAGTTCGCGCAGCGCGACCGGCTCGTCATCGACATCGACGGCGACGCGAGTATTCGCATGAACATTGGCGAGCTGGAAACGGCGACGACCTACAAGCTGCCGGTAAAAGTCGTCGTGCTGAACAACTTCGGCGACGGCATGGTGCGCCAGTGGCAGAAGCTGTACTACAAAGGCCGCATGTCAGCGAGTGACAAATCACTGCATCGCAAGGATTTTGTGAAGACTGCAGAAGCGGACGGCTTCGAATTTGCGCGGCGCCTGGACAAAAAAGAAGACATTCCGACTATCGTCGCGGAGTTCATCAATTTCCCGGGTCCGGCATTCCTCGAAGTGATCATCGATCCGGATGCCGGCGTATACCCGATGGTCGGGCCGGGGCAGAGTTACGCGAAGATGATTACCGGTGATTTTATCGTTAGCCGCGATCCGCCGGAGGCAGAAGCGCCTGGGCCGAGCGAGATGTTTTAGGCTCGCGATCTCCGGCTTGGCATACGTTTGACTATTGCGAAAAAGTAACGGCCGCCATGCGCGCATGGCGGCCGTTTTTTTTGCTGGGGTTCAGTCAGCTTTTAGCCCGTTGGGCCCGCACTCATTCTCAAGGAAGCCAATCAGGTTTTCATACAGTTTGATCTGATGGTGGTAGAACAGCGTGCTGGAGAAATGGTCAGCACCTTCCAGCCAGACATGACGATAGTCAATGCCGTTCTCGTCCAGTTCGTCCAGGTACTTTTTCAAATGCACCGGGGGAACTCGCTGATCGACATCGCCGTGTACCAGCAGCATCGGCACGTTAACCTTCGCCGCTTCCTTTATTGGCGAGACGCTGTCGGTCCACATGTTTAGTTGTTCGTCACGGCTAACACCCCGCAGCAGATCGCGATAGTAGTTCACCTGCATCAGAGGGTCCGTCACGCCGGCGCCCGCAACGACGCACTGATATAGCTGCGGCGTACGCGACGCGGCGACCAGCGCAGCATAGCCGCCGTAGGACCAGCCAAACATCGCAACCTTGTCAGGGTCCGTAAGACCTTCTTTGATCAAGTGCAGCACGCCGTCGTCCTTGTCGTCCTGCATACGGTAGCCGCCCTGCCCGCCGTCACGAAAAGCTTTGGTATAGAAGTCGATGCCGTAATTCAGCGAACCCCGGTATTCGGGCTGCAGCACGAGATAGCCATTGTTAGCAAGCAGCTGGCCCCATTCATCATAGCCAACGACCTCGCCAACAAACGGTCCGCCGTGCGGCATCACAACGGTCGGGAATGGCGGCTTGCCGTGCGGGATGGTGATGAAACCAGGAATCTCCAGGCCGTCACGCGCTTCCCAGGTGATGTACCTGACATCGGCGAGGCGTTCACTTTCCAGCAGCGGTTGCTTGCTGCCAACGTTAACTAAGCGGCCATCCTTTAGCAGGTAATACGTGCCCGGATCTCGCGGACCGACGTTGTAAACGGTTAGCGCATTGCCATCACGCGAACGGCTGGTTATACGTACATAGTGCGCAAAGGGCACAAGTCCTTCGAGCTGCTTGTAGGTTGCCTCTTCGACCGCGTCAAAGTATTCGAATCCAACTTTGTCTTTGCTGTAGGCAACCGCGACAATCGTGTCGGGGTTTGTCCACGAATTGCTGTGATAACGAACACCCTGCACATCGACGTCGGAGCGTCGATAAATAAGCTCCTCGAACTCTTTGGTATTTGGATTGAAAGACCACAGCCCGCGCTTGTCATTGCCGTTGTGAGCTGTCACCAGGATATTTCCTGGCTTCTCATCGTCGTAGCCTTCAACCGAAAAGTCCTCGAAACTGTTCTCGCTCAGCCGAAAGATTTCCTTCCAACCTTTCTCGCCCGGACCTCGGTAAAACCACAGCAAATCGCCGGCCGCGATATCAAAACCTCTTGCTGTAAACGGATGACCATTGCCGTCAAAC
>JBATFU010000035.1:0-7075 GCA_049665065.1 Woeseia sp.
GCTCGCAGCTGCGGCCAGAGTTGCCAGAACTGTGGCAATCGACAGCCGGCATTGGATTGCGGTATCAAGACTCGGTGGCAACCGCTGCGCCTTGGCAGGGGTTTACACGTGCTCCCACAGGTAGAGCGGCTGCACACTGCCGGCGGCGAAGTCTGTCTCACCTGCTGCGAGTTCGAGATAGCCGTCTGAATCGGCCAGCGCCGTAAAATCCCCCGACGTATTCGTCAGCACGGGCCGAGCATGCAGGCGGCCGTCAGGCTCCGGTAGCAGCCTTACCGGCAGAAAGCAGGTCAGCGGCGGGGCGAAGTGGTAGTCGTCCGTAAGGATGGCGTTCATGGCGCGCAGCGGCGGCATGCCGCTGGCTTCAAGCAGAGCCGGCAGCACGTAATGGCGACAGCAGACGAGTGCCGACACCGGGTTGCCGGGTAATGCGAACACCGCCTGGCCCTGCGGCCCCTTGCCAAACCACATCGGTTTGCCCGGGCGCTGGCTGATCTTGTGGAATACCTGTTCTACGCCGAGTTCAGCAAGAACCTGCGGCACGAAGTCCGCCTTGCCCATCGACACTCCGCCGCTCAGCACCAGCACATCGCCGTTCGCGAGCTCTGCGCCGATGCTTTTGCTGAGCGTTGCCGGTTCATCCGGGAGGTGCAGCTGCGCGCTGTCTGAAAAACCGAGCGTCTGCAGCATGGCGACCAGCGCGGGCCCGTTCGACAAACGAATCTGGTGTGGCTCAATCGGTTCACCGGCGGGCACGAGTTCATTGCCGGTCGAGATTATGCGCACGACGGGTTGCCGCGTGACTTTTACTTTCGCAAGACCGGCAGAGGCCAGCAAGGCGACGTCAATCGCCGAGATGCGTCTGCCGGCAGAAAGTAGCGTCGTGCCGGCAACGTGGTCCGACGCACGCGGATGAATGAATTGGCGCAGCCCGGCTTGATAGTCTTTTTCAACGCTTATCGTTTTGCCATTTGATGTCAGGCGTTCGACCGGCACGACGCAATCAGTGCCGTCAGGCAGAACCGCGCCCGTCATGACTTCAATGCAATGAGTTGCAGCAGGCAAGGTCATCACCTTGTCGCCTGCATGCTGCGTGCCGGCGATTACGAATTCGCGACGTCCTGCGGCCAACTCGGCATGCCGCAGGGCGATGCCGTCCATCGTGACGCGATCGAACGGCGGCTGATCGCGTTCGGCCATGACGTCCTGCCGCAGGATGCGGCGACACGCGTTGGCAAGTGACACGTCTTCGCTGGCAAACGGCCGCAGTGACTTTGCAATCGCCTGGCGCGCTGCGGCAACCGACAGCACGTTTAGCTGCGCTCGCGGGCGATGGCGCGGTAGCCGATGTCGCGACGCCAGAAGGCGCCGTCGAACTGGATTTTTTCGACCTGCGCGTACGCGCAATCGCGCGCTTCGCTGACGGTCGTGCCGAGTCCGACGACACACAGGACGCGACCCCCTGCGGTTACGACAGCATCCTGCTCGAGCGCCGTGCCGGCGTGAAAGACTTTACTGGCGCCGTCTTCGGTATTTGGTAAGCCTTTAATTTTATTACCTTTTTTGTAGCTTTCCGGGTAGCCGCCGGCGGCCATTACCACGCCGAGTGCGGCGCGCGGATCCCACTGCACCTGCTGCTCCCTGAGCTTGCCGGAAACGGCAGCTCTGCACAGCGCGACAAGGTCCGTATTGAGCCGCGCCAGTATTGGCTGCGTTTCGGGGTCGCCGAAGCGGCAGTTAAATTCGAGCACGCGCGGCACACCATCGCTGCCGATCATCAGGCCGGCATACAGAAAGCCTGAGTACGTGATGCCGTCACTGGCGAGGCCTGCAAGGGTTGGCTCAATGACTTCGCGCATCACGCGTTGCTGCATTTTTTCCGTAACGACCGGTGCGGGTGAGTACGCGCCCATGCCGCCCGTGTTCGGGCCGACATCGCCATCGTCGCGCGCCTTGTGATCCTGTGATGTTGCGAGCGGCAGGACGCTGTCGCCATCGCACATGACGATGAAGCTTGCTTCTTCGCCCTGCAAAAATTCCTCGATAACGATGCGCGCGCCTGCTTCACCAAAGCGCCTGGCTCCGAGCATCTCGCGGACCGCCGCTTCCGCTTCCGCGAGCGTTTGTGCAACCACTACGCCTTTACCCGCGGCGAGCCCGTCAGCCTTGATAACGACAGGCGCGCCGGTTTTTTGCAAATAGCTGACCGCAGGCTCGACGTCAGTAAATGTTTCGTAAGCGGCGGTCGGGATGTTGTGTCGTTTCAGGAAGTCTTTCGTGAACGCCTTGGAGCCTTCGAGCTGCGCCGCCGCGGCCGAGGGGCCAAAGCAGGGCAGGCCGCGTTCGCGGAAGCGATCGACGATACCAGCGACCAGCGGCGCTTCCGGGCCCACGATCGTCAGGTCAATGACTTCCAGTGCAGCGATTTCGAGCAGGCCATCGATATCGTCAGCCGCAACTGCAACGTTTCTGACGCGTGCCTCTAATGCCGTGCCTGCGTTGCCCGGCGCGACCAGAACCTCGCGCACCAGTTCGGACTGCGCGCATTTCCAGGCCAGCGCGTGCTCGCGCCCGCCACCGCCGACGATCAACACCTTCATTCGATGATCCCTGTTGTTGTCCGGATATTGTTGTTGCTGTGGCGCCAACTATAACGCGGAAGGCGCGATGCGGCGCGCCCGACGCCGTCGTGGCCGTGTCGAGGATCAGTGCGCGCCGGCGACGCGCAGAATCAGTGGCGGAAGTGGCGCATGCCGGTAAAAACCATCGCCATGCCGTGCTCGTCGGCCGCTTTGATCACTTCGTCATCGCGCATTGAACCGCCGGGCTGGATGATCGCGGCGATGCCGTACTCCGCCGCCGCGTCGATGCCGTCACGAAACGGAAAAAACGCATCAGAGGCCATGACCGAACCTTTGACTTCAAGGTTCTCGTCTGCCGCCTTGATCGCGGCGATGCGCGTACTGTAAACGCGACTCATCTGACCTGCGCCAACCCCAATCGTCATACCGTCACGGCAAAACACTATGGCATTGGATTTCACAAACTTTGCGACCTGCCACGCGAACAGCAGGTCTTTGATCTGCTTGTCGTCAGGCTTTTTCCTGCTGACCACTTTCAGATCTTTTGCGGCAATCCGCCCCTCGTCAACGGTCTGCACGAGCAGGCCGCCGGAAACTTTCTTGAACTCAACGGCACCGCTGGCTGCAACCGGTTCGCCGGTGCGCAGTACGCGTACGTTTTTCTTGGTGGCGGTTACAGCCAGCGCGTCCGCGGCGATTTCCGGCGCAATGATGACTTCAACAAACTGCTTGTCGACAATCGCCTTCGCGGTTGCCGCATCAAGCGGCCGGTTGAAAGCAATGATGCCGCCAAACGCCGAGGTTGGGTCTGTGCTGAAGGCACGCTGGTACGCGCTCAGGATGTCTTTATCAACAGCTACGCCGCAGGGATTCGCGTGCTTGACGATGACGCAGGCCGGTTCCGCAAATTGCCGCACGCATTCGAGGGCAGCATCACTGTCGGCGATGTTGTTGTAGGACAGCGCCTTTCCCTGCAATTGCTCCGCGCTGGCGAGGCTGCCCGCCGGCGAGCGCTGGTCTCGATAAAATGCCGCTGACTGATGCGGATTCTCGCCGTAGCGCAGCGTTTCGACGCGGCGACCGGCGTACAGCGCGCGCTCGCCGAGCGCGGTGTCGCCCAGAACGCCCTGCAAATAATTCGTGATAGCGGTGTCGTAGCTCGCGGTGTGTGCATAGGCTTTCGCAGCGAGGCGCCGGCGTTCGTCCAGATCAAGTGTGCCGTTCTGCAACGCAGCCAGCACGCTGTCGTAGTCCGCCGGATCAACGACCACTGCAACACTCGCATGATTCTTTGCCGCCGCGCGGATCATCGCGGGGCCGCCAATGTCGATGTTTTCGATCGCGTCATCGACAGTTGCGTCGGTGCGCGCAATCGTCTCTTCAAAGGGATAGAGGTTGACGACGAGCAGGTCGATAGCCTCGATGCCGTGCTCGGCCATCACTGCTTCGTCGGTGCCGCGACGCCCGAGCAGGCCGCCGTGAATGACCGGGTGCAAGGTCTTGACGCGACCGCCCATGATTTCCGGGAAGCCCGTCTTGTCGGACACTTCAATGACCTTGATGCCGGCGTCAGTGAGTGCTCGTGCCGTGCCGCCGGTCGATAGTATTTCGATGCCGAGCGCCGCCAGCCCCCTCGCAAAGTCGTCAAGACCCTGCTTGTTCGAGACGCTTAAGAGCGCCCGATTCACTGTGGACATGCCGACGGACCTTCTGTTTGAAGCGCTTATTGGAGCAGCGAGTAGGCTTTCAGTTTCTTGCGCAAGGTGCCGCGATTAATGCCAAGGATGCCCGCAGCCTCGCTTTGATTGCCGCGCGTGTAGGCCATGACTGCCTTGAACAACGGTGCTTCGACTTCGCCAATAACAAAGTCGTACAAGGCATAGGGACGCTCGCCATTAAGGTTGTCGAGATACTGGCCTATGGCTTCTTCAGTGTGCTTGCGCAGCGGCTTGGTGTTTTTGGACGTTCTCAACGGCTCTTACTTCTTGAATAGGTTGCTGACCACAATACTTCCCGCGCAGATACGTATACCAGGCTTGAAGTCCCCCTAATGGTTGACGGGTCTTACGCGGCAAGCAGGCTTTTATCGTCCTGCCGTCGAAAGTACTCTTCAGTGAGTTGTACTTGCGCCGCTGCACTGTCAACACGCACCACCCGCGAACGAAACTCGGCCGAGTCGTCTAATCCGTTGCAATACCAGGAAAGGTGTTTGCGCGCGACTCTTATGCCGGTGTCATCCCCATAAAACCGGTACAGGTCGCTGAGGTGGTCGAGCATGATATCACGGACTTGTTTTTTTTCTAGCGGCAATGCCGGTTTTTGATTGTCAAAAATTGTGTTGAGTTCGCGAAAGATCCACGGCCTGCCTTGTGCCGCGCGACCAATCATCAATGCGTCTGCGCCGCTTGCACGCAAAACTTCAAGCGACTTCTTGGAATCGGTGATATCACCGTTTGCGATAACAGGTATTGCAACCGCATTCTTGATTTCCGCGACAGTTACGTACTCAGCGTCGCCCTTGAAACGGCAGGCCCGCGTGCGGCCATGCACCACCAGTGAGCGTATGCCCGCTTGTTCGGCAATCTGCGCGATCCTGACGCCGTTGCGGTGCTCTGGATCCCAGCCGGTGCGTATTTTCAGGGTTACCGGCACGTCGACGGCGGCGACAACCGCATCGAGAATGCGCTGCACCAGTTCCTCGTCCTGCAGCAAGGCTGAGCCGGCGAGCTTGCTGCACACTTTTTTTGCCGGGCAGCCCATGTTGATATCGATGATCTGCGCGCCGCGCGCCACACAGGCCCGTGCGGCTTCTGCCATCTGCCCGGGGTCGGAACCGGCGATCTGCACGACGCAGGGTTCTGCGTCCATGTCTAGATCGAGTCTAAAACGCGACTTCGGGCTCTGCCACAGGCGCGTGTCCGCGGTCGTCATCTCCGAGGTTGTCATGGCCGCACCGAAGCGCCGGCACAGTTTGCGAAACGGTGCATCGCTGATACCGGCCATGGGTGCGAGGACGAAGCGTCCGGCAATGTTGTAAGGACCAATCTGCATCAGGCAGCGCTTAGCGGAAGGGGCGGGGATTGTACCCGGCAGCAAGGGCCGGGATAAAGCGAGCGTTTCGCCTACTGGCGAAAATCCTCGATGGCGCAGCGCAGGCGCTTGCCGGCCAGCGGGTAACAGACGTTCAGCTTGAAGCCCGTTGCATCGGGTGCCGGCGTTTCGATCGTGATGACCGCGGCGAACGAGGCACCGGCGGCGACCGGCCGGTCGGGATTGCCCGCGCCGGCCAGGTAGTCCTGCGGCGCCAGCAGGCGGCTGCCGATGACGTCGTCCCAGCGATCAGTCAGCGACACGTGAATTAACGGGTACGGCAGCGGTTTATCGGATTCGTTCGCAATGCGTGTATAAATCGTCAGGTGCTGGCTGGCGTCGTCAGTGCTGCCATTCGTTGACTGGAACTGCCAGCCACTGATATCCCATGCCGGCGAAATCGGCTGGCCCATCGTCGCGTAAACGGGAGCGACTATCTCCTGGAACCAGCCCCGGGTCGCCAGCGCGTCGCGGTTTGCGTGCAGGTACTGACCGGCGAACGCAACGCCAAGCAGTACGATCGCGGCGAATCCAGCGACGCGGGCCGTGGAGCCAGCGCTCTTCCGCACGGGCGCAAAGTCGGTGTCGTCATCGAGGTCCGGTGGCGGAACGCCGTCGTAGCTGGCTCGCTCTGCGAATTCCAGCATGTCTGTCACCGTATCGCCCTCCATGACGATTGATTCGACCAGCGAGTCGTCGATGTCGTATTCGTCCGGCGCGGGTGCCGCGTACCTGGCGCGGCGCTGATTCGCGTTGTCAGCGGTAATTTTTTCCGGCGCATCGGAAGCTTCCTTGTCGAGATCGGGCGCTACCGCCACTGCCGCAATAGCCTCGTCATCGATGGCTGCCTCAGCAGACTGGCCTGCGTCATCGTTCGCCAGGGTTTCATCCGCGGCCGCCGGCTGTGCGGCGGAGGTCACATGTTCTTCGGTCTCCACCTTAATGGCTTCGTCTGCGAAACTTTGCGGCTCGGCAACGGGTGCTTTGTGGTCAACCTCTGTCAGCAGTTCCTGCCAATCAGCTTCCGTGCCGGTATCGATAGAGACCCGCAATGTCTCTGCCGGTGGCGGATCTTCTGCTACTTCGACTGCGCCGATATTGTCGGGCTCTCCAGCGGCGTCGCTCAGCGTAACCGGGCGATAGAATTCGTCGGGGAGTGGCGTATTGTCATCGAAGCGCAGCTCTTCGTCCCGACGGCCGTCGCCGCCCGCCGCCCGCGCGAAGTCCAGTGATTGCTGCGGCGCATTGTCTTGCTGAGACGCAGGCATTGCCTCACCTGCAATGTCGTCATCGTCTTCCGGATCAGGAACCGTCGAGAAATCGATGGCCTCAATCTCGTTTGCCGAGGTTTCAGATACTTCGAAACCTTCGGTACCCGGACCATCGTCGTCATCGGACTCGTC
>JBATFU010000036.1:0-1936 GCA_049665065.1 Woeseia sp.
GTGTTGAACAATGATGCCGCCATGCTCAAACGCGTGCGCAACATTGCAAGTCGCCTCGAAGCGCAAACCCGGGTTTTTCGTTCCGACGCGCCTGCGTGGAAATGGGAAGTCAATGTCATCACCAGCAAGGAACTCAACGCGTTTTGTATGCCCGGTGGCAAGCTCATGGTGTATTCAGGTCTGATCACACAACTCGACCTGACTGACGCGCAACTGGCCAACGTGCTTGGGCACGAAATTGCGCATGCCCTGCGTGAGCACGTCCGTGAACAGATGTCGCAGGCGCTGGTTGCAGAGGGCGCTATCGGCGTTGGCGCGGCGGTGTTCGGGCTCGGCGACGCATCGGCCAACGTGGCCGGCGCCGGTTACCAGGCTTTACTGGCTACCCGTTTCAGCCGTACGGACGAAAGCGAGGCCGATCGTATCGGGCTGGAGCTCGCCGCGCGCGCAGGCTATGACCCGCGCGAGGGAATTACCTTGTGGCAGAAAATGACGAGCGCGAATCAAGGTGGCAAGCCACCGGAATTCCTGAGCTCCCACCCGGCGGATGCGAGTCGCGTCAAGCAGATCCAGGGACTGTTGCCAACGGTGATGCCGCTTTACGAGTCAGCAAAATAGTCTGCGTCTTGGAACGGCCCGACCGAAGCCGTTATCCAAGCACCCGGTCGTAGGCGTCCTTCGACACCTTGTAGCAGGAGCAAGACGCTTTCTCCAGACCCCTGCGATTCAGTATCGTTATTTCCCCCCGGCTATAGCTCAGGAGTTCGCGCTTCTGCAGCAACCCTGCCGCATTGGTGATGCCCACGCGACGAACTCCCAGCATCTGCGCGAGGAACTGGTGGGTGAGATGAAAGCTGCCTGAGCCTGAGCGGTCATGCGTCATCAGCAACCAGCGGGCCAGTCGCAGGTCTAGCGAGTGGAAACTGATGCAGGCCGCCGTTAAAGCGAGTTGTGACTGCAACACATAGATATACCGATTTAAGCGTTGCCGTAATGCCGGAAGTTGTTTGAGCTCACGGCGAAACGTTGCGGTGCTCATGCGCAGCGAGGTGCCGGAACCTTGCACCAGTGCCTGCAGGATCGAATTATTCACTCCGAGGATCAGCGGCGTGCCCAGCATGCCCTCGTTACCAACCAAGGACAGTTCCAGATTGTCGCGGGAATCAAAAGGCACCAGCTGGGAAACAAAGCCATCGAGTGGAAAATACACGTGCCGGATAAGACTCTGCGGTTCCCACAGGACTTCGCCACTGTCTAGCTCGACCACTTCACAAGCCGTGATCAATTGTCGATGATCTTTGCGACTCAGGCCGGCCAACAGGCGATTGCTTTCCATATGGCCAATTGTCCGTATTCTGAGCGCTCAGTCTGTGCTGCAGCGAACATACGGCGAGAAGCCTGTAAAGCAGGGCCGAAACTACAAAATCGAGCTGAATGCTCTGCCTGGCGGGATGTCAGAAAGCAGCCGGTCGAATTCTTTCTTGACGACGGCGTAGCACTCGCAGACCTGTTGTTCCAGCTTGATCCGGTCTAACACTTTGATATGGCCGCGACTGTAGCCGATGATGCCGGCATCCCGCAGTTTCCCGGCTGCCTCCGTGACACCTTCGCGTCTTACACCGAGCATGTTGGCGATCAACTCCTGCGTCATCTTTAGCTCATCGGTCGGTAAGCGGTCGAGGCTCAGCAACAACCAGCGGCAGAGTTGCTGATCAACGGAATGATGCCGATTGCACACCGCGGTCTGGGACATCTGTGTAATCAGCGCCTGCGTATAGCGCAGCAGCAAATGCATCATCGGGCCGGCGCGATTGAATTCCAATTTGAGATGTTCCGCACGCAGGCGGTAACCAACGCCTTCGCTCTGCACAACGGCGCGACTCGGCGTCGTTTCACCGCCCATAAACAGCGAGATGCCGAGAATGCCCTCGTGGCC
>JBATFU010000037.1:0-5214 GCA_049665065.1 Woeseia sp.
GGCAAGACGCCAGTGACTATCTGGCTGGCCGAGCAACTTAAGCGACGTGGACTACGCCCCGGCGTCGTCAGTCGCGGCTACGGTGGCGTGGTTGGCAAGCAGCCGGTTCAGGCAAATGCAAATAGCGAGCCGGCAATTGTCGGTGATGAACCCTTGCTGATCGCGCGGCGCAGCAAGGTGCCGGTGGTAGTGCACCCGAACCGGGTCGCGGCTGCACAGGAGCTGATTAAGATTGGCGTCGACGTGATCATCGCCGACGACGGTTTGCAGCACTATCGCCTGCAGCGTGACTTTGAGATCGCTGTTATCGATGCCGCGCGCGGCCTTGGCAACGGCTGGTTGCTGCCGGCCGGGCCACTCCGTGAACCAAAGTCTCGCTTGCAGTCTGTGGATCGCATTCTTTTACACCAGGCATCAATGTCACCGCAGCATCCGGCGGGTACTAAATTTTTTGCAGAGCGCAGCAGTTCCTTTCACCTCGTGAATCACGAGGTTGTCCGGCTCGACGCCAGCGAAACGGTCAGCTTCGATGCCTTTCGCGGCAAAACGGTGCACGCCGTGGCCGCGATCGGCAACCCGGAACGATTCTTCGCTGCGCTCGAACAGCGTGGACTTACGCTGATACGGCACCCGTTCCCGGATCACGCGCAACTCAGTGCCCGCGACCTCGCGTATGATGACCAGTTCGAAATAATCATGACGGAAAAGGACGCCGTGAAATGTCGCGAGTTCGCCAATGCCCGGCAATGGTACGTGCCGGTGGATGTTGCGATGCACGACGATAGCTGGCTGGATGGTCTTGAGCAGAAAATTCGACAGACACAAGGATGAGCAGCGAATGAAAAAATTTGTTGTCGTCATACCTGCACGCTTCGCATCTGAGAGATTGCCGGGCAAGCCGCTGCGCATGCTGGCCGGCAAGCCCATGATCGAGCATGTGCATGCGCGAGCAAGCGCAAGCCAGGCACGCGAGGTCATCATTGCCACCGATGATCAACGGATTGCCGAGGCGGCAGACAAGTTTGGTGCCAAAGTCAGCATAACGGGCGCGCATCACACCTCGGGCACCGAACGCCTGGCTGAAGTGTGTGAGCAGGAGGGGTGGGGCGACGACGTGCGCGTCGTCAACCTGCAGGGCGATGAACCGCTGATGCCACCGTCGTTAATCGATCAGTGTGCGGCTTTGCTGGATGATCCTGCGGCGCAGCTGTCAACACTGGCATCGCCGCTGCTATCGGACGCGGACTTTCAGAATCCGAACGTTGTAAAAGTGGTGTGCGCAGACAATGGCAACGCGCTGTATTTCAGTCGCGCCGCGATACCGTTCGCCAGGAGCGCCAGCGAGGCAGGCCTTGCGCAATCTGCGGCATTGCACCACCACGGCATATACGCGTATCGAGTGGCAGTCTTAAAAAATCTCGTCGCGGCCCGACCTTCGGCCCTGGAACGATGCGAACGCCTTGAACAGCTGCGCGCACTCAGTCTCGGCCTGACGATTCGCGTGGGTGTGCCCGATAAGCGACCCGGTCCGGGTGTCGATACGCCGGAAGATCTGGCTGCGGCCGAGGCGCTAATGCGGCAATGAATTCATGGCGCTTCGCGTCGCGACTTTTGCAGAAAAATGTGTGGCGCTGGCAGGGACATGAACGTGAGGTACAGAATATTATCAGGGTGAAAAAATGCGCTTCGTGAAAGTTTTAATCAGTTTAACGACTCCGATGTGTTGCTCATCATGTATGCGGATAATGCGTTGATCCGCGGGTGCCTCGCGTACTTTTCAACCTGCGGGGAACTGGCCGCAATGCAGTTTGTCGACAGGGAAGTGCAACCATTTGCAAACCCACCGTCCTACGATCCGTGCGCGACTCTTTCTATGCCTGCCAATGAAGCGACACAGAACCCGGATGGATTGTGACGATGCGCTGGTGGCCTTTTGGAGAATCGATGAACAAGACCAAACCGGATAGCGCCGAGTATTCCGTACTGTTCGTATGCATGGGCAATATTTGTCGTTCACCCACCGCCGAAGGCGTGTTTCGCAAACATGTCGAGGATGCCGGCCTTGCAGAGAGGATCTACATTGATTCTGCGGGGACTCATGCGTACCACGTTGGTGAGCCTGCCGACCGGCGTTCCGCTGCATCCGCCGAGCGGCGCGGCTATACGCTGCAGGGCATCAAGGCACGTCGCGTGGTCGTCGAAGACTTTGAGCGCTTTGATCTGGTATTGGCGATGGATAACGACAATTTATCGCATCTGCTTGAACAGGCAGCCGACGAGCATCGTGAGCGCGTGCGATTGTTTCTCGAGTTTGGAGATGCCGGCGTTCGCGAGGTACCGGATCCTTACTACGGCGGTGCTGCAGGGTTCGAGCACGTCCTCGATCTCGTCGAAGACGCGGCTCGCGGGCTGGTCGCTGACCTGCAAAAGAAAATGGGCGACGGCAACGCGGGATAGTGCGTCACCGTCGCCCGTAGTGCCTGTTAATTACTGTGCGGGCTTTTCGTCGATAACTTCTTCAGCGGCCGGCGCAGGTTTTGGTTCCCATGGCAGCAGGCGCCCTGCTGGCTTGTCTGCGGACTGCTCGGAGTCGGCCTCTTGTATCGTTTCCGCACGGCTGGCGGCAGGCTCTGCTTTCGCTACCCGCTCTGCATCCGGGGCTGACCTGTGTGCCGGAACTGATTCGCTTGCTGGCGAAGCGGCTTTGTCAGTTTGATCGTCGCGCCGCGTCGTTTCCGATTTTGGCTCGATCGCTGCAGCAGGTGTCGCTGCAGCCGAAGACGTTTCCTGCTGTGCGGGTTGCGCAACATTGGCTTTGGCAGCAGGCACTATCGGCGCAGGCGAGTCTTTCCATACGTGCAACTGCGGCAGCTCGGGCTGGGTATCCTCGTAGTCGAATTCAGCCGTCGTACCGACCGGCATCGCGATGACAGCCCCTTTGGCGGCATCGTTTGCGGTATCAGTCTTAGCCGATGCTGCCGGGGTGGTCCTGGCAGCTGTCGCTGCTTCCGGCTGCTGCGTTGACGGCTTCTCAGCGGAGGCACCGCTGCGTGGCGCTGCCTGCTCATCGCGCGGCTGGCGTTGACGTTTCGGCGCCTGCGCTTCTGCACCGTTGGCGCTGCGCTCGGATGTGTTCGAAGCCGGCTGTGTTTCGCTCTCCTGCTGCGGTTTTGCGGAGGACGTGTCCTTGCCGTTATTGCTGCCGTTGCCAGCGCCGGACGAATCCGCGGATTGCCCGTTCTGTTGTCCGCTCTGCTCGTCATTCGAGTTCTGCGAGTCTGCACGATCGGCATTTTTCCGCCGCCGCCGGCCGCCACGACTGCGACGCTTCTTGCGCGGCGGGCTGCTGCCATCCTCGTTCTTGGTCGCAGCGCGCTGTTCCTGCTGCTGGTCAGCATTCTGGCTGGCTTTTGCAGGTGTCGCCGCATCGTCTTGCGCCGAGTCTTTATTCTTGCCGCGCTTTTTAGATCTGCCTTTGCCACGTTCGCTGCGACCACGCGGCGCTTCCTGTGCGTCTTTCTTGCGTTCGCCACGACGCCTTTGACCGCCGCGTGAATCTGCACTCTTTTTCTTGCCACGTTTTGCAGACACCGCTTTCTTTTTCTCGGCGGCTTTCGGCTCATCTTTGCTTGATCCGGCAAACATTGCGGCCAGTCTTGCCAGGAACCCCGGAGCCTTCGGCGTCTTCGGAGCCTCAACCACGGGGCGCGGTGGTACCGGTGTGGTGGCGACGACTGTTGTAACCGCCGCGACTTCCGCCGGTTTCTGCTCCTGCAGGCTCGCCGGAATATCGTCTTCATCATCGGGATCGACCAGCGTGTAACTGCTGCCGGTGTTTTCCGGCAGCTCCACCTGGTCGTCACGTACGCGGCGAATTCTGTAGTGCGGCGTTTCGAGCAGTTCGTTAGCGACAAGCACTACCAGCGTGTCGTTGCGGGTTTCAAGGTTCTGTACCCAGTCGCGTTTCTCATTCAGCAGGTAGGTCGCCACTTCGACGGGCAGCTGCGCAATGACTTTGGCGGTGCGCTCTTTGCGCGCTTCCTCGCCAATGATGCGCAGGATGGCGAGCGCCAGTGATTCGACGCTGCGAATGTTGCCAATGCCGCTGCAACGCGGGCAGGTCAGATAAGACGATTCGCCAAGCGACGGGCGCAGGCGCTGCCGTGACATTTCGAGCAAACCAAAACGGGAAATCTTGCCGATCTGAATACGTGCCCGATCCTGTTTGACCGCATCGCGCAAGCGGTTTTCCACTTCGCGCTGGTTTTTCGGCGGGCCCATGTCTATGAAGTCGATGACGATCAGGCCACCGAGATCGCGCAGGCGCAGCTGACGCGCAACTTCATCTGCGGCTTCAAGGTTGGTATTCAACGCCGTGGCTTCGATATCGCCGCCTTTCGTGGCACGCGCCGAGTTGATGTCGATCGATACCAGTGCTTCGGTATGGTCGATAACCAGGCTGCCGCCCGAGGGGAGGTGCACGGTATGCGCAAACGCTGATTCGATCTGTGACTCGATCTGGTAGCGCGTAAACAACGGCACCTGATCCGTGTAGTGTTTCAGCTTCTTCAGATTTTGCGGCATTACCTGCTCGACAAACTCACGTGCTTCAACATAGGTCGCTTCGTCGTCAATCAGGATCTCGCCAATGTCGTTGCCGAAGTAGTCGCGCAGGGCGCGGACGACGGCATTGCTTTCGCGGTAAATCAGGAACGGCGACGGACGTTCGACGACGACCTTCAGGATCGCCTGCCAGACGCTCAGCAGATTTTCGAGGTCCCAGGCAAGTTCTTCAGTCGTCCGATCGATGCCAGCCGTGCGCAGAATCACGCTCATGCCATCCGGAATTTCAACGTCTTTCAGGGACTGGCGTGCCGCGTCGCGATCATCGCCGACGATGCGCCGGGAGACGCCACCGGAGCGGGGCTTGTTCGGTTTTAATACTATGAAACGGCCTGCGAGGCTGACAAAGGTCGTCAGGGCAGCGCCCTTGTTACCGCGTTCTTCCTTGTCAATCTGGACGACGATATCCTGGCCTTCACGCAGGACGTCCTTGATATTGACCTTGCCGTTGCCGGGGTCATTGACAAAATATTCGCTGGAAATTTCTTTGAGCGGCAGAAAGCCGTGGCGCTCTGCGCCGTAGTTCACGAACGCCGCTTCGAGGCTGGGCTCGACGCGGGTTATCTTGCCTTTATATATGTTGGCTTTTTT
>JBATFU010000038.1:0-7709 GCA_049665065.1 Woeseia sp.
GCACCGGGCGCCCGGCCGCAACGAGCGTGCGCAGCGCTTTCAGTTCTGTGTCGGTAATGTCGCCGTCGAGCACGAAAATGACGAGATCAGCACGCTCGCCAACCTCACGCGCAAGCCGCTCGCGATCTTCGCCGCCGGCTTCGTCAAGTCCGGGCGTATCAATCAGGTACACGCCGCCGGCTTCGACTTCGTTCCATGCCGCCATCGTGGACTCGCGCGTTTCACCGTGCAGCGGGCTCGATTTGAAACGCTGCTCGCCAATCAGTGCATTGAGCAAGGAGGATTTGCCGGTGCTGACGCGGCCGACCACCGCGATATGCAGGTGGCCATGCTCAAGTTTGTCCAGCATCGCCCGCACCTGCGCGTAGTCCTGTGCCAGCGATTCACGCACGCCTGCCGGCAGCCGCGAGTCGGATACAAGCTCACTCAGGCTTTCGCGTGCCAGGGTCAGGTGGTGTGAACCGCCGTCGAGCTCAGCCGTTGCGGTCTCGTTCCGCGAGCGCCATGCCGACCACTTGCTTAACGCCCGCTTCAATATGCTCACCGACATGTTCCCCGAATTCGTCCGCAGCGCGCGCAGGTTTGAGCTCGCCGTGTTTCTCGAGCGTCAGGATCAGGCTGTGCCCGAGCGCGTCGAATATCAGCCCGTAGGCTACCGCATGCACGACGCCGCCGGCGACTGTACCAATGCCCGGAAATGCTTTAAGGCCATTACCGGCGACCGCCAGCGACAATGGCAACGCCCGGCCGGCGCGACTCTGGCTCAGCGTCAGAAACTCCTCGATGTCGAGGTCGCGCGGTTCGGCGCCATACAGCCGGCACAGGCTGCGCGTCATCGTGGTGCCAATGTAGCCCTGGATGACGATGTCCGTGCCGGGACTGACCGCCGCCAGCGCGCCGATCACTGCTTTGCGTGTCGAACTGCGAATGATCTGTTCGGCGCGCTCTTTACGATAACGCTGTTCCGCCTCGGCCAGTTTGTCCGCAGCAAGGCGGAACACGGCGCGGTCGCGGCGTTCATCGAAACTGCTGGCCTCGCCGGCGAGCAGCCGATTGATCGCGACGACCAGAACGCCGGTATCGGCAGCACGCGCGCGACGCGTGAGGATTTCGCTGCCGTCGGCGCGTTTCTCAATGACTTCTGCTTCGCCGCCCGCCGACACGGCAACGACCTGGTCGCGTGACCAGTTGCCGCCGAGATCCGTCAGGTGCTCCAGCAGCCGTCCGATAAGCTGCGCCTGTTCCGTGGCGTCATAGCGATCGGACTTGTTGAGCACGAGGATCAGCGGCTTGTCGAGTTCCAGCAAACGCTTCAGGGCGTGCTTCTCGGCGCGCGTCAGGTCGCCGTCAGTGACGAACAGCACGACGTGCGCGCGCATCGCTTCTTCTTCTGCAACCTGGTCAAGGCCGGCTTCGACGCCGCCCGCACCGGGCACATCGGTCAGCAGTACGGCCGCACCATCCGCCGCGGTCCATTCATAGTGCTGAATATCGAGTGTGGAACCGCCGACCGCCGAGATCCTGACATTGGCGTCCGGTACCAGCGCGCGCACCAGCGAACTCTTGCCGCTGCTGATTTCGCCGAAAAAGCACAGGTGCACTGCCCGCGCCTGCTGCCGCGATGCAAGTTCACTGAGCTCGGCGCGCGCAGTAGCGGTATCGATGCCGCTCGCATCGGCGGCGCGCAGCCGCGCTTCGATCTCGTCGCGCGTCAAAGGTTTTGCAGTTGCTTTTTTCTGCCGCGGCCGGCGGCGCACCACGAGTTTGATCATGAACCACAGCGTCGCAATGATCAGCAACGTGACGGCAGCAACGTAGCCGTACAGCACGACGCGCGGACCTTCGCGCAGCCGATCCCAGACGTTCAATGCGGATTCGGTGACAAACAGCATCGCGGCAAGTGCGATTACCAGCACCAGCACGATCAGCACGGCAATCGCGATTCGAATGAACTTGTCAACTTTCATATGCGCAAATACTGCACGAAAATCAGCAACATAGAAAGCTCTGCCTGCTTTGCACGGGCCTTGTCCGACTGCTAAATGATGCGCTGCAAGCCTTGATTTTTTTGTGGATGACCCCAGACTTCGCATCCCGCCAGCGAGCGGCGCCGTGTGCGCCGCTGGCCGGCGGAGTTTCACCCCGGCGTTTTTGCGCAGAGGATTATTTTTTTATGTCGTTCATTCGACGGAGATTTACATGAACAAACGAATCGGACTCGCGCTTGGCGCGGTCGCGCTGTTGTTGCAGGCCAACGTGGCAGGCGCACAGGACCTGAGCTACGACTACATTGAAGCGCGCTATGTTGACACGACCATCGATGGCAACGGCGGCGGTGATATTGACGGTGACGGTTTCGAGTTCGGCGGTTCTTTCAAGATCGCGGAAAACTATCACCTGTTCGGCAGCTTCCAGTCAATCGACTATGACTTCAATCTTGATTTCACGGCGCTGGAAATCGGTGCTGGCTACATGCTGCCGGTTGCCGCAGGCACTGACTTCGTAGCGCGCCTGGCCTACGTCAACGGCGAGGTCGATACCGTTTTCGGTGACGCAGACGACAGCGGCTTTGCTGCCAGCGTCGGTTTCCGCCAGGTGTTTTTGCCGCAGCTGCAAGGAGCGGCGTTTATCAAGCACATTAATCTTGATGAGTCCGGCAGCGATACCGGCCTGGAACTGGAAGGCGAGTATTTTTTCAACAACCAGTTTTCGGGTGGCTTGTCAGTCGAGTTTTCGGATGACACGACAACCTGGGGTCTGGGTGCCCGCCTGTACTTCGGCAAATTCTAAAAGCCGACAGCTGTTCGCCTGATTGCAAAGCCTGGTGGCCGCAATGCCACCAGGCTTTTTCATGCGCGTCGTACCGAGGAGCCCCAGAACGCAAGAACAGCGGCCACGAGAAATGGCAGCACGCGCTCGGCAACATCGCCAGGCGTGTCGGGTAACCAGGACAGCAGCACCGTGAGGCCAAAACCCGTGAGCATCGCGGCCAGCGTATTGCCTGGTCGCAGGTCACGACCGGCGAGGCGCAGCAACAACACAGGACCAAATGCCGCGCCGAGCGCCGCCCACGCAAACAGGACGCGCGAAAAAATATCCGCACGCCACAGCAACGCCAGAATGGTCGCAGCGATCAGCACGATGACAACCGTGACGCGCGAGTGTGCGAGCCCCGTGCGGCGCCGGCCGTCCGCCAGGCCCCAGTCGTGTGAAATCGCCGAAGCAGCGACCAGCAACTGGCTGTCGGCCGTCGACATGATGGCGGACAAAACCGCCGCCAGCATGACGCCGGCCACCACGGCAGGCAGCAGTTGCTCCGCGGCATAAAACAGGACCTGCTCGCCGTCCGCCAGTTCGCTGTACAGAACCCGCGCGCAGAGGCCGAGCAGTAACATGCCGCTGTACACAACGACCGCCCAGCCGATCGCGATAACGCGGCCTTGCCGCAGGCTGCGCGCATCGCGCAGCGCCATGTAGCGGTTCACGACATGCGGCTGGCCGGGATAGCCGATCCCTATGCCCAGCGTGCCAATGACGAACAGGACGACCATGGCAAAAGACATGCCGGCCAGCGGCGAACCCGCACCCGCCTGCAAACGCAGGCCTGCGACGAGTTCTGTCGGGCCGCCGACGGCCAGCAATGCCGCGATCGGCAGCAGCAATGCCGCCACAAACATCAGGAAGCCCTGCACGGTATCGGTAACGCTGACCGCCCAGAAACCACCCAGCAGTGTGTAGGCAAGCACGATCGCGCTGCCTGCCAGGATGCTCAGGTCCTTTGACAGGCCGAACACCAGCGAAAACGCCTTGCCCGCCGCTTCGAACTGCGAGGCCACGTAGAACACAAAACAGAACACGATGATGACGCCGGCCACGCGCAGTACGAGCCGGCGATGGGCGGCAAAACTCGCGGGTGCCAGTACGCTGCTGAGGGTAACCGCGGCTTCGTCAGCCGCGAGCTTTTTCAAGCGTGGCGCGACCCAGTACCAGTTCAGCAGGAAGCCGCCGACAGTCGCCGGGAACAGCCACAGAGCCGGCAGGCCCCAGGCAAATGCGGCGCCACTGACGCCGAGCAGGGTCCAGGCCGATGACGAACTGGCAGAGGCGCTGATCGCGGCAACCCAGGCACCGAGACCACGCCCGGCGAGGAAGAAGTCTTCAACACTGGAATTGCGACGACTCGCCCAGACGCCAACAGCAATCAACACGGCGTTGTAAATGACGAGCGTCAGGAAAACCGCCGTCGTGTCATCCATGTTTTCCCTCCGTCGCGTGAGACGCCGATCATAACGGCAAAACGTGTTACTCCGAGCGCCTTTCCGTTACCTTCAACGCATGCACAAAGACTGGCAATTCTGGATCGACCGCGGCGGCACGTTCACCGACATTATCGCGCGGCGACCCGACGGTGAATTGCAGACTGCGAAACTGCTTTCAGACAATCCGGCGCATTACGCCGACGCTGCCGCGGAAGGCCTGCGCCGCATTCTCGAACAATGGCGCGAGGCCGGCCAGCCTGATGCGCCCGTTGCTGCGATCAAAATGGGCACGACGGTGGCAACGAACGCGCTGCTGGAACGGCGCGGCAGCAAATCAGGGCTGCTGCTGACCAAGGGCTTTGAAGATGCATTGCTTATCGGCTACCAGAACCGCCCCGATATTTTTGCACTGAACATCGTAAAGCCTGCGCCGCTGTACGCAGCCGTCGCCGGCGTGAGTGAGCGCATGGCTGCCGATGGCACGGTGATTGCGCCACTCGATGAAGCCGGGCTCACAGAAATTCTGCAGGCATGGTATGCACAGGGCCTGCGCGCGATTGCGGTTTGCCTGCTGCATGCTTATCGCTATTCGCAACATGAACAGCGTATCGCCGCAATCGCACGCGGCATGGGCTTCACGCAGATTTCGCTGTCGCACGACGTTGAGCCGCTGGTGCGTTTTGTCAGTCGTGCACAAACAACGCTCGCCGATGCGTACCTGACACCGGTTCTGCAGCGTTACATCGACGGTCTGCGCGCGGCGCTCAGGGGCGTGGCCGAACCCGCTCGTCTGCTGTTCATGCAATCGAGCGGCGGACTCGCCGACGCGGCGCACTTTCGCGGCAAGGACAGCGTGCTGTCCGGTCCGGCAGGCGGTGTCGTCGGCATGGTTGAGGCCGCGCGCGACGCCGGCCTGCAAAAACTGGTCGGCTTCGATATGGGCGGTACGTCGACCGATGTATCGGCCTATAGCGGCAGCTACGAGCGCAGCAACGATTCCGAAATTGCCGGTATTCGCCTGCGCGCGCCGATGATGAAAATTCACACGATCGCAGCCGGCGGCGGTTCGCTGCTGCGCTATAAGGACGAACGCTTCCAGGTCGGCCCGGACTCGGCAGGCGCAGACCCGGGCCCCTGCTGTTACCGGCAAGGCGGGCCGCTCACGATAACGGACGCCAACGTGTTTCTCGGGCGCGTGCCCGCGGATTTTTTCCCGGCCGTATTCGGTGCCAACGGCGACCAGGCAATCGATACGGCTTCGGTGCAAACGCAGTTCGCCGGGTTGGCCAGGCGGGTGTCGGCGGAACGCGGCCAGCCGTTTTCAGCCGAACAGCTTGCCGCTGGCTTCCTGACTGTCGCTGTCGAAAGCATGGCAAACGCGATTCGCAAGATTACGATTGAACGCGGCGAAGACGTGCGGGACTTTGCCCTGTGCAGTTTTGGTGGTGCGGGCGGCCAGCATGCCTGCCGCATTGCCGACGTGCTCGGCATGCGCACGATCTGGCTGCACCCGCTCGCCGGTGTGTTGAGCGCTTACGGCATGGGGCTTGCGAGCCTGCGCGTCGAGCGCCAGCGCACGATTGAGAAAACACTGGACGCGGCAACCGCAGACGAGCTCATCACGATCGCGGATGCGCTCCAGGCCGAATGCGCGCAGCAGTTTGCCGCACAGCAGGTACCAGCTGATCAGCAGCTTGCGAAACGCAGCGTCAGCCTGCGCGTCGCCGGCTCGGAAGCAACGCTGGATGTGGCACTGGCCGCACAGACCGACATGCAGACCGCATTCGATCAGCTGTATTCCCGGCGCTTTGGCGCGGCACGTCCGGCTGGCTCTCTGATCGTGGCAACACTGAAAATCGCGGTCGTCGGGCGGGAGACGGAGGCAAGGCCTGTTCGCGGCGCAGACGGACCGGCTGCCAGTCCGGCGCGCAGTACGCGGATGTGGTCCGGCGACAGCTGGTGCGAGGTGCCGGTCTATCGACGAGAGGCGTTGACCACTGCAACGCGCATCGACGGTCCGGCTATCGTCGCGGAAGACCATGGCACGACGGTAATCGAGGCCGGCTGGTCGGCAACGCTCAACGAGTACGCGCACCTGCTGCTGCAAAAATCGGCAACGGATACCGTTGCAAGACCAAGCGCTGCGCCGGCCAGTGACGAACGGCGCGCCGACCCGATTCGCCTTGAGGTGATGAACCGCCTGTTCATGAATATTGCGGAGCAGATGGGCGGCGTGCTGCAGAACACGGCGCTGTCCGTCAACATTCGCGAGCGCCTCGACTTTTCCTGCGCGCTGTTTGACGGTGCCGGGCGCCTCGTGTCCAACGCACCGCACATGCCGGTGCACTTAGGCTCGATGGGCGAATCCGTGCGCAGTGTCATCGCAGCACGCGGTGCGAGCTTGCAGGACGGCGATGCAGTAATGCTGAACTCGCCGTACAACGGCGGCACACACCTGCCTGACATCACCGTAGTCAGCCCGTGGTTCGCCGGCGCGACAAGCCCACGCTTCTACGTCGCCTCGCGGGCGCACCATGCCGACATCGGCGGCATAACGCCCGGTTCGATGCCGGCCAACAGTCGCCACATTGATGAAGAAGGCGTGCTGCTCGACAACGTCATGCTGGTGCAGGCGGGCCAGTTCTGCGAGGACGAAGTACGCGAGCGATTCGCGGGCGCGCGCTGGCCGGCACGCAATATCGAGCAGAACATCGCGGATCTTGCGGCGCAGCTCGCGGCGAATCGCCAGGGAATCAGGCAGCTGGCCAAGGCGGTTGATCGGTATGGTATCGATGTCATCGAACGCTACCTCGGATTCGTCCGTGAAAATGCAAGGGTCAGCGTCGAACGCCTGCTCGATCGCCTCGCGGACGGCGAGTTCACCTGCGAACTGGATTCCGGTGACAGGATTTGTGTGGCGATAAAGATCGATCGCGACAGGCACACGGTTCTCATCGATTTCAGCGGCACCTCGCCGCAGCTCGCAAACAACTTCAATGCGCCGGAGGCGGTGACGCGCGCAGCGGTGCTGTACGTTTTTCGCAGTATGATCCACGAAGATATTCCGCTGAACGAAGGCTGCCTCGCGCCGCTGCAAATACACATTCCAGCGGGCTGCATGCTGAGCCCTGCTTACCCCGCCGCGGTGGTTGCCGGCAATGTCGAAACTTCGCAGTGCGTAACCGATGCATTGCTCGGGGCACTCAGGGCCCTCGCGCACTCGCAGGGCACGATGAACAACCTGAGCTTTGGCAACGCACGCTATCAGTACTACGAGACAATCGCCGGCGGTGCTGGTGCCGGACCCGGCTGGGATGGCGCCGATGCGGTGCAAACCCACATGACCAACTCGCGATTAACCGACCCCGAAATACTCGAAACCACTTACCCGGTGCGGATCGAACAGTTTGCGGTGCGGCGTGGCTCCGGCGGTGCGGGTCGCTACCGTGG
>JBATFU010000039.1:0-3095 GCA_049665065.1 Woeseia sp.
CGTTTACGGCGGCGCGGTCGGCACCGTAGGCATGGCGCTGCCGATTCTGCCGCACACAGCTATCAATGATGCGCCGTGGGAAACGCTGGCCGGCGGCAGTCGTGCAACGCCCTGCTTCCGCTGCCTGGTTGAGGAAGCGCCGCCGCCCGGCACGAGCCCGACCTGCGACACGGTGGGTGTCATCGGTCCGGCCGTTGCGATCATCGCCAACATCCAGGTTGCCGAAACGCTCAAGATCCTGACCGGCAACTTCGCGCGATAGTCGACAACGATGCTGAACATCGACCTTTGGACGAACACGTTCACACAGCTAAAGGTCGCACGCGCTTACGATGAAGGTGATTGCCCCTGCTGCAAACATCGGAAATTTGAGTACCTCGATGGCAAAGCAGGGTCGCGCAGCACAACGCTTTGCGGTCGCGACGCGGTGCAGCTAACACCGCGGCAAACCGGTGCCACGACAAATCTTGGCAGGCTCGCAGAGCGACTGCGCGAACATGGCAATGTTCGCGTGAATGAGTTCATGCTGCGCGCAACGCTGCAAGACAACGACAAGCCTTACGAACTGACGCTGTTTCCCGATGGCCGCGCAATCATCAAAGGGACTTCAGATGAAAGCCTCGCGAGAAGCGTCTACGCAAAATATGTAGGCGCGTGACGCTGCAGCAGCGGATATCAGGATAGCCTGACTGCCAGCATGTCGCATTTCGCCTTGTGCAATACGGTGTCGTCAGTTGCGTTGAGCAAAATTGACAGGCCATGGCGCTCGCGGCTGCCCAGCACGACAAGATCGCAGCCATCTTCTTCCGCGACACGCACGATCTCGCCTTTGATGCTGCCACTTGAGACCAGGCGCGGGATGTCGCCGAGCCCGTACTGTTTCGCAAGCTTGTCGAGTTCCCGCTCTGCCTTGCTGATCATGTCCTTGTGAATGTCCATGGAGGGCAACAGGGCATCGCCCATCGGCTCCATCGACTCAATGGGGATGTACTCGACCACGTGCAGCAGTTGCATCGCTGCGCCAATCTTGTCGGCCAGCTGTTTTGCTCTTTTGATGACCTGCGGGCTCGTTTCGCTCAGATCGACAGCAATCAGAATTTTCTTGTACATGACAATGGCCAGTTACACGGCGGGACCCAAGTATAGCGCACGGGCAAGAAGCCGGTTTCAATCACCGCATGACAGCAGGCAGCTGCTGACCAGACTATTACTGCCTGTTCTCATGCAGAAATAGTCTGGTGAAGTCGTGGCATTTTCCACAGAAAGTACGACAATAAAGCCATAAACAATTATTCCGGGGGGAATGCCATGACCACGATCCGTGTCCTTGTCGGTACGCGCAAAGGCGCGTTTATCCTCACTTCCGACGGCAAGCGTAAGAAGTGGCGCATTGACGGTCCGCACTTCGGTGGCTGGGAGATCTACCACGTGAAGGGATCAATGGCAGACCCCAACCGCCTGTACGTGTCGCAGACGTCGAGCTGGTTCGGCCAGATCATTCAGCGCTCCGATGATGGCGGCAAAACCTGGTTCCAGCCCGGTGCCGATGAAGCCGTGGCGAAAGCGGCGGAGACACACATGCCGCAAGGCAAGTCGAACCTGTTCGTCTACGACACGTCAGAAAAAACCGGCAAGCCGTTAACGACGCACCAGTGGTATGACGGGACTCAGCATCCTTGGGAATTCGCGCGGGTCTGGCATCTCGAACCGTCACTGGACGATCCCGATACCGTGTATGCCGGCGTTGAAGACGCCGCATTGTTCAAAAGCACTGACGGCGGTAAAAGCTGGCAGGAGCTGGCAGGTCTGCGCGGTCACAAGTCGGCGCCAAACTGGGCGCCCGGGGCCGGCGGCATGTGCCTGCATACGATTGTCCTCGATCCCGGCAACGCGAAACGCATCTATTGCGCAATCTCGGCGTCAGGCACGTTCCGCTCAGATGACGCGGGTAAAACCTGGAAGCCGATCAATCAGGGCCTGCACTCCGAATACATTCCCGATCCAAACGCGGAAGTGGGTCACTGTGTGCACCGCATTGCCATTCACCCGGGCAACCCGAACACGCTGTTCATGCAAAAGCACTGGGACGTGATGCGCAGCGATGACGGCGGCGATTCCTGGCGCGAAGTGAGCGGCAACCTGCCGAGCGATTTCGGTTTCCCGATTGCTGTGCACGCGCACGAACCGGAGACGATTTACGTCGTGCCCATCGAGAGTGACTCACTGCACTACCCGCCGGAGGGCAAACTGCGCGTCTACCGCAGCCGCACCGGTGGCGAAGAATGGGAAGCGCTGACCAGGGGCCTGCCGCAGGAGCATTGCTACGTGAACGTGTTGCGTGACGCAATGGCGGTCGATACCGCGAAACCCTGTGGCATTTACTTCGGTACAACCGGGGGCCAGGTATACGGCTCGGCGAATGATGGTGACAGCTGGGAGGCGATCGTGCGCGACCTGCCGGCAGTGCTGTCGGTCGAGGTGCAGACCATCCCATGATTCGCGTTGTGCTGCCGTTTCATTTGCAGACGCTGGCCGGCAGTGGCACTGAGGTGTCCCTCGAGGTTCAAGGGCCGGTCACGCTCAGCCGCGTACTGGATGCGCTGGAAGCACGCTACCCGATGCTGTGCGGCACGGTTCGCGAACACATCACGCTAAAACGCAGGCCACGCGTACGCTTCTATGCCGATGGCGAGGATATCTCGCACGATTCGCCGGATAACGCCCTGCCCGCCGCGATTGCCAGCGGCGACAAGCCGCTGATGATTGTCGGCGCCATATCCGGCGGATAATCGTTTCCCAATGACGGCGTTGGCTGGCAAGGTCGTTCGACAGTAAGACGCGACCGTTCGGAGCTCAATCCTCGTGCAGCGCCTGCGCGAAATGAAAACAGTTAACGTGCATGCCGCTCGCGAAATAGAACTGGTGGGCACGCGCCCGCTGCACACCCGAATCGAGATGCAGCATCTTGCAGCCGCGCTGTGTTGCCTGGTCTCTCAGCCAATCGATTAACGCTGCACCATAGCCACGTGACCGTTCTTCCGGCAGCGTGATCAGGTCATCCACGTAGAGCGTATCGCCGCCGAACAGGGTGTGCA
>JBATFU010000040.1:0-15101 GCA_049665065.1 Woeseia sp.
GCTGATAGTGTGCGACGCCAAATCCGTACGCCAGCGTCAGCATGCACATGGAAATCCCCGCGAGACCAACACCCAGCAAGACCCGCCGACCAAGCTTGTCGATCAGGCTCATGGCAATCACGGTGAACACAATATTTACGAGGCCGACGAGGATGGCCTGCAGGAACGCCGCATCGGTGCCAATGCCGGATTGTTCGAAAATCATCGGAGCGTAGAAAAACACGGCGTTGATACCGGTTATCTGTTGCAGGATCGCAATACCGACTCCGATCGTCAGTACCAGTTTCATGGCGGGGCGGAATAACTGCCGGAACGATGCGCGCGGTTTGCCCACATCGTGATGCATGCTGGCTTGCACAGCCGCAAGACTCGCCTGCGCTGTGCCCGGATCGCATACGCGCTGCAGCACGGCAAGGGCCTCTTTCGCCCTGCCCCGCATGGCCAGCCAGCGCGGACTCTCCGGCACCGCGTGCAGAGCGAAGAAATACAGGATTGCCGGCACTGCTTCGATGCCGAGCATCCAGCGCCAGTTCCAGTCGCCGAGGCGCATTGCGACGGCCCAGGCCGAATCGGACTGGCCGAGCGTCAGGATCAGGTAGTTGCTGAAGAACGCGGCCGAGATGCCGACGACGATGTTGAGCTGATTGAACGAAACGAGCCGGCCACGCATTTCCGCAGGTGCGATTTCAGCGATGTACATTGGCGCGATGATCAGCGCAGCACCAACGCCGAGGCCGCCGATCATTCTGGCGATGATCAGGAACAGGAAGTTCGGGGCGATCGCCGAGGCAATGGCTGATACGGCGAACAGGACCGCTGCAAGCTTTAGCACGGGCTTGCGCCCCAGTCGGTCGCTTAACGGTCCGGCAAGCAGCATCGCGAGTGTCGCGGTGAGCGTCAGCGATGCCACGGACCAGCCGACCTGCAGCTTGGTCAGGCTGTACTCAAGCTCGATGAAACCCACGACGCCGGAAATCACGGAGGCGTCGAATCCCATCAGGAATCCGCCCAGCGCGACGATGAGTGACACGGTAGCCGTGAAGCGTGTTGATTGTTTCATTGCGCGATGCCGGAGCTCAGTGGCCCTGAACGATACGGAATTCTGTTCGCAGATTCGCGCTTGAATTGCCACCAATCCAGGCGTGGAACTCGCCGGGTTCTGTCATCAGCTGCATGTTACGACCGTAGAACGCCAGGTCATCGGTGTGTAACTTAAACTCCACTGTGGCGGTCTGGCCGGGTGCCAGTCGGATTCGTTTAAAACCCTTAAGTTCGCGCACGGGTCGCGTCACGTTGGCAACGAGGTCGCGCACGTACAGCTGCACAACTTCTTCTGCTATGACGCTGCCACTGTTCGTCAACTCCGCGCTGATGACAACCGTTTCGCCGATCCGGATTTCATCGCGATCGCTGCGTACGTCGCGGTACGCAAACTCGGCGTAAGAAAGGCCAAAGCCAAACGGAAACAGCGGCGTGTAATCGACATCGAGGTGAAAGGCCGTCATCCCCAGCGAGGTCTGCGGCGCGCGGGCGTCTATGTCATCGATGTGCACAACGGTTTCCGGCGTCGGTGGCTTGCCGCCCTGCTTCTGGTTGTAAAAGAGCGGAATCTGGCCGACGACCCGCGGGAACGTAACCGGTAATTTGCCGGACGGCGATTCCTTGCCGAGCAGAAGATCGACAATCGCCGGTCCACCCATCGTGCCCGGGTGCCACGCAAACAGGATGGCATCCACGTGCTCAACGATGTTGGTCAGCGTCAGCGGTCGCCCGGCCATAATTACAGCAATGACCGGTTTGCCGGTTTCATGAATGCGCCTGACGAGTTCCGCCTGGTCGCCCGGCAGGTTGATGTCGGCACGGGAATGCGCCTCGCCCGACAGGATCGATTCCTCGCCTAAGAACAACAGTGCCACGTCGGACGCGCGCGCGGCCTCTACCGCTTCGTCAAATGCAGCGGACACCCTGCTTCGCGACGTTTCCATCGCCCGCACGTAACGCACGGCGACCTGATCACCGAGGCTGTTACGCAACGCGCCAAGCGGCGTGACGGCCAGCTTCTCGTCGCCATCAAAAACCCATGTGCCGAGTTGTTCGTAAGGCGCGTCCGCCAGCGGGCCGATGATGGCGATGGAATCGAGGTGGTCTTGTGCGAGCGGCAATACGCGATTCTGATTCTTTAACAGGACCACACTTTCGAGCGCGATTTTATGTGCGGTAGCCAGTGCCTTTGCATTCGCGGTCGGCGGCAAACTGGCCGGGTCAGCGTACGGCCGTTCGAAGAGTCCAAGCCGGAACTTGGTTCGCAGAATGTGGGTGACGGCCGCATCGATAGTGTCGATATCGATGCGGCCTGTTTCAACGAGCTCCTGCAGGTGCTTTGCAAATGCATCGCCCTGCATTTCCATATCGACACCTGCGGTGGCAGCGGCGAACGCCGATTCCTTGTCATCCTCGGTCAGGCCGTGAATGCTCAGCTGTCGCACCGAATCCCAGTCGCTGACAACGAGCCCGTCAAACTGCCACTCTTCACGCAGGATTTGCCGCAACAGAAAGTCGTTGCCCGTAGCGGGCACGCCATTCAGATCGCTGAACGAGGTCATCAAGGTGGCGACGCCGGCATCGATGGCGGCTTTGAACGGTTGCAGATGCACGTTGCGCAATTCGTTTTCCGGAATGCTGGTCGTGGCGTAGTCGCGGCCGCTTTCAACAGCGCCATAGCCGGCAAAATGTTTGACGCAGGCGGCGATGGTGTCATTCGCGGCAAGATCGTCGCCCTGAAAGCCCTCGACCATTGCAACGGCCAGCTTGCTCGCCAGGAACGGATCTTCACCCGGGCTCTCTGCGATGCGCCCCCAGCGCGGGTCGCGCGTGACGTCGATCATTGGCGCAAAGGTCCAGTTCACCCCGGTAGTCGCTGCCTCCCGCGCGGCTACGCTGGCCGCTTCGGTGATCAAAGGAGGGTCCCAGGTCGCCGCCTGGCCCAGCGGTATCGGCATGACCGTCGTGAAGCCGTGGATCACATCGCGACCCACGAGTAACGGAATGCCAAGCCGGCTTTCCTCAACCGCTATGCGCTGTAATTCGCGAACCACGCCAGCATCGACAACGTTCAGAATCGAGCCAATCTGCCCTGCTCGCAAACCATCGGTCAGGTAGTCGGGCGCGTACCCCTCGCTGGCATTGCGTTGGTTCATCTGACCGATTTTTTCCGCCAAGGTCATACGCGCCAGCAGCTCGCTGACGCGTTGCTCCAATTTTTCCGAAGGGTCAAGTGGTGTGGCGGCAGTAGTGCTCATCATAAATGTCAGTAGCAGAAAGTTGTGTCTGGCAAATGAAAAAAACCGGCGAGCTTTAGTCGCGCTCTGCAACATCCCGCTCACATGCAATTGCGACAAAGCCAAATACAGGCGCTGCATGCTGCAGAGACTGCGCACCTGGCCGGCCAATTTCCCGAAGTAAAACTCGACGCTGCTCACCTCTGTTCCCGAAAGCGCTTTCCAGCGGGTGTTGCGCTGATGGCAATGCGGCTAAACGTCTGTGTATTCTGCGTAACGTCGGACGCATCTGCAGTTTAGCTAACCGTGTTTGACAGCGCTGTCAATTTGGTGGACGATCGGACGAATAACAATATCGCCCGACCACGGGCAGGGGGAATTGGCGGATGAGCAACGCGACGCATTACGAAACCGCGCCTGAAGACCGGATTCCGTTTCATTTAAAAGTCGTCTATGGACTGGGCGCCTTTGTAAATAATCTGCTCGCCGCGGCCATAGGCGGCATGGTGATCGTGCTGAATCTTGGCCTCGGCATGAACCCTGCACTGGTCGGTCTCGTCAGTGCCCTTCCCCGCCTGACCGATGCCTTGACCGATCCGTTGATGGGCTACATCTCGGATACCACCCGCTCGCGCTGGGGCCGCCGGCGCCCCTACATCTTCGTCGGCGCCATTGCCGTTGGCATTATCTACGCGTTGCTTTGGCAGCTGCCGGCGGACAAGTCTGAAGCGTTTTATTTCTGGTACTTCCTGAGCGGCTCATTGATTTTCTACCTTGCGTACACGGTGTTTGCCACACCATGGGTTGCGCTGGGTTATGAGCTTACGCCTGACTACAACGAACGAACGCGGCTTATGGGCGTGCAGAATTTCATCGGCCAGCTCGCCTATGTCATCGCGCCCTGGTTCCTGCTCATCATGCAGAGCGAGAGACTGTTCGACGACATGGTCGACGGTGCCGCGGGATTGGCCATCATCATTGCGGTGGTCGTCATGGCCGTCGGTATATTGCCCGCCATTTTCCTGCGTGAGCGCTTCAGCGCAGACATTGCCGTTGACTGTGGCGATGGCGTCGTGGCTGAAAGCGCAGGCGCCGCAATGCTCCGCAACATCAAATGCTTTCTTAGCGGCTTTGCGACCACACTCAAGTTCAAGCCGTTTCTGAAGCTCTGCGCTGCGACGTTCCTCGTGTTTAACGGCTTCATGCTAATCGCGTCTTTTCAGTTCTACGTGATTATCTATTACGTGTTCGGTGGCGACACGGTGCGCGGCGCCGAATACGCCGGTTACTCCGGGACACTCGGCGCCGTCTCAACCTTTGTTGTCATCGTTTTTGTTACCTGGCTCGGTACCAAAATTGGCAAACGCCGTACGTTCTTTGTGGCAACGGGCGTCTCGATGGTGGGCTATGTACTCAAGTGGTTCTGCTACAACCCGGAGATTCCGTGGTTGTTACTCTTGCCGGCACCCCTGATGGCCTTTGGCCTCGGTGGCCTGTTCACGCTAATGCCTTCAATGATTGCTGATGTCGTCGATGCCGACGAGCTCAATACGCATGAGCGGCGCGAAGGGATGTACGGCTCGATTTTCTGGTGGGTAGTCAAGTTGGGCATGGCTGCGGCGCTGGCTGCAGGCGGTTTCCTGCTCAATGCCACAGGGTTCGATGTTGCGCTGGAAGGCAACCAGACGGCGCACACTATCACCATGATGCGCCTGTTCGACGCGTTCGTACCTGCGATTGCTTCGGGTATTGCCATCTGGGCGATCGCCACCTTCCCGATTACGGAAGAAAAAGCGCATGAAGTCAGGGCGCAACTCGAGGCGCGGCGCGGCGCTATCTAGGGACGCTGCCCGCAACCGGCTAATAGAACGGGCGCGCGAGTCCGCTTGGTGTCGACACGCCAAATCGTGTGATAATCGCAGGCCGCCTCAGGGCGGCCTCTTTTTTTTTCGCCTGGAGATATTCTTCCTGTGAGTGCGCCAAAAAAACGCCTGGGTCGCGGCCTGGACGCCCTGTTGAGCGGCGGTGTCAAATCTGTCGCGCCGAGCGAGGCGCAGGGTCCGTCAACTCAGTCTGTAGACGAAATGCCGGTTACGGCGCTGCAGCCGGGCCGCTATCAGCCTCGTTTGACGCTCGCGGAAGACAGCCTGGCTGAACTCGCAAACTCAATTCGTGAACAGGGCGTGCTGCAACCACTGGTTGTGCGTCCCGTTGCCAACGCAACTACGAAAGAAATCACGCATGAAATTGTCGCCGGCGAACGTCGCTGGCGGGCCGCGCAGCTTGCGGGTCTCGCCGTCGTTCCTGTAATGGTTCGCGACCTCGATGATCAATCAGCGCTCGCGGTTGCGCTCATCGAAAACCTGCAGCGCGAAGACCTGAATCCGATCGAACAGGCGCAGTCACTGTCCAGACTTGCCGAGGAGTTTTCGTTAACGCATCAGCAGGTGGCGGACGCGGTCGGGCGTTCGCGTTCCGGCGTCAGCAATCTGCTGCGGCTGCTGGAACTTTCAGCTGAGGTGCGCGAATTACTGGCCCTCGGCAAACTGGATATGGGGCATGCCCGCGCACTCCTGCCACTGCCTCTCGCGCAACAGATAAAAGTCGCGCAGCGGGTGGTGCGCTCGGGCTGGTCCGTACGGCAGGTGGAAGAAAAAGTCAGGCATCTGCAGGAACAGCAAGACAAACCTGCATTGGGCAAGACAACAGATCTGCAAACGCGCTGGCTGCAGGAGCAGCTCGCCAAGGAACTCGGTGGCAAGGTCATGTTGAAACGCCGCAAGGATGGCAGCTACAAACTGGACGTGGCGTTCGCGGACCTTGACGAACTGCAGGGCGCGTTGGGCAGGGTTCAGGAATTGATTGGGCAGCTAAACGACACGGCCGGGCCCCGGGTACGCGGCGCCGCGAGCAGCTAGCCGACCCGCGACTTTCAGCCCAGCACCGCGTCCAGGTACATCATCAGCACGAAGCCACCCAGCAGCGAGAACGTCGCGATGTTTTCAAAGCCGCTGCGGTGAGTTTCCGGAATGATCTCGTCGCTGATAATGAACAGCATTGCGCCGGCCGCGAAACCCATGGCAAGCGGCATTAGCGGCGCAGCAATAGACACCGCGATACTGCCGAATAGCCCACCAATTGGCTCGGCAAAACCGCTGAGGCTGCCGACGGCAAAAGCCTGCAGCCGCGAATAGCCCACCGAAATCAGGGATACCGCCACCGCCAGGCCTTCCGGGATGTTCTGAATGCCGATGCCCGTCGCCAGTGTCAATCCGTTGTCGACATTGCCGCCGGCAAAGCCAACTCCGACAGCCATGCCTTCGGGAAGGTTGTGCAAGGTAATCGCAATGACGAACAACCAGATGCGACTCAATTCACGCGCGTCGGGCCCTTCGCGGCCGAGGAAGAAATGCTCATGTGGCACGAAGCGGTGAATCAAATGCAATGACACGGCGCCGAGCAGCAGGCCGACAATCACAACAAGGACGGCATTGCTGGTCGTGCCGAAATGGGCCTCGCCGTAAGCGATGGCCGGCAACAACAGCGAGAAGAAGCTGGCCGCCAGCATGATCCCGGCGGCGATGCTCAGCAGGCTGTCTTCAAGCTTCTGTGACAGAGAGCGCACGGCGAACACGCCCACCGCGCCAACGGTTGTGCCAAGGCTTGCCAAGAAGCTGCCGGCAAAGCCAAGCCAGACAACGTTGGTGGCGTCGCCGACCGTCATGTCCCGCGCGCCTTGAGATCAACGATCGTGCTGAAGCCTCCCCAGATCATCCGCGCCGCATCGAACGGCATCGTCTTGGGCGACCAGTTGGCAATACGCGGATCGGTCATGACTTTCTTGTTGATACGATCTCGCTGTGCTCGCGAGCGGAACACAATAAATGAAAACACGACAGTCTCGCCGCGCTTCAGTTTCACCGCTTGCGGAAACGACGTTTCCTTGCCGGGCTTGACGTCTTCGGCCACAGTTTCGACAAACTGCAACGCGCCATGCTCCATCCAGATCTTGCCGGCCGCGCGGGCCATGCGCCGGTACTCGCCAAGCTTCTTCTTTGGCACCGGCACCAGGTAGCCGTCCACGTAGTTCGCCATGGCACCCTCCTCGCCTTGCTACGATGACCCAGTATGCCAGTGAAACCAACGCTTGCGTGCGCTGTCAAAATGCCTTGAAATCCACTGCCGCCGGACCCAAATCCGACCCGACAATAACTATCAGGACCTTATTCCAATGTTCAAACGTATTGCCCTGTTTCTGGTGACCAACATTGCCGTCGTACTGGTGCTCAGCATCGTGCTGCGCCTGCTCGGTGTCGATCGGATCCTCGATGAATCAGGCTCGGGCCTGAATTACCAGTCGCTGCTGATCCTGTCGCTCGTGATCGGCTTCGGCGGTTCGTTTATTTCGCTGGCGATGTCGAAATGGATGGCAAAGCGCTCAACCGGCGCCCGCGTCATTACCAATCCGTCAAACGCCACCGAATCCTGGCTGACGAGCACGGTGCAGCGGCTGGCCCGCCAGGCGGGTATCGACATGCCGGAAGTGGCGATTTACGACTCGCCGCAGCCGAATGCGTTTGCCACCGGCGCACGGCGCAACAGTGCGCTTGTCGCCGTCAGTACCGGCCTGCTGCAGAGCATGAAACAGGATGAGGTCGAGGCCGTGCTGGCCCATGAAATTTCGCACGTTGCCAACGGCGATATGGTGACGCTTGCGCTCGTCCAGGGAGTCGTCAACACCTTTGTTATCTTCCTGTCCCGCGTCATTGGTCACATCATTGATCGCGTCGTTCTCAAGAACGACAACGGCCACGGTATTGGCTATTTCGTATCGACGATTGTCGCGCAGATCGTGCTCGGCATCCTCGCCAGCATCATTGTCATGTGGGTTTCACGTCAGCGCGAGTTTCGCGCCGACGCAGGTGCTGCGCGCCTGAATGGCAAGCAGCCGATGATCAATGCCCTGCGGCGTCTTGATCAGGGAAGGCCGGCAGACCTGCCGGAAGCCCTGCAGGCGTTTGGTATTTCCGGTGGTCGCGGTAGCGGCGTGCTCAGCAAGTTGTTCATGAGTCACCCGCCTATCGCAGAACGCATCGCCGCGCTGGAGAATGCCAGCTACTGAGCCGTGCGGCGGAATCAGGAGCCGTTGTCGTAGGGATTAATAGCGCCTTCGGGCAGCGTCTTCCGTGGGCCGCTCGTATCGTCGTCAATTAACAGTAGAATTTCGCCTTCAGCGGTCAACAGGTCTTCGCAGCGACGACGCATGGCTGACAGGGATACGGCAATAGTGGATTCAGAGAGTGGTACGTCCGTGATACGCGGTTTGTTTTTCTGGTTCATCAGTTTTTCCACCTGATTTTATTATTGGAACCGCCGGTCTTTGCCGACAGCTTGTTGGGCGCAGTATAAGCAGAAGCAAGATCACGAAACGTGAAGCAGTTCACATTTTTATTTTGGGGCTCGCTTTATTTATCAGCGGCTTAGGCTGTGTTCTTAAGACAGTTTCCGCCCCGCGGCGCTTGCTCGCCCGAGTACAGATAACGCCGGCGAAATGGGCAAATACCACGATTTTTGGCAGGCTGGGCGCCACCAGCGACCACCGCGAGAGGGCGGCCTTTGGCGCGCGACTGGGGTAAAAAAACTCCTGCAAATGTTAAATCGGTGCGGGCCGTTCGCATAGATCAATAGCGCACCAGCGCAGAGCCCCAGGTAAAGCCGGCTCCGAACGCCTCGAACAGCAAAAGATCTCCGCGCTTGATGCGACCATCGCGCACCGCGACATCCAGCGCCAGCGGAATCGACGCGCTCGAGGTATTCGCATGCTCATCGACGGTAACGACGACCCGTTCCATCGGCAGGTCGAGTTTCTTCGCGGCAGCGCCAATGATGCGCAGGTTGGCCTGGTGCGGTATCAGCCAGCTTACGTCATGCTTGTGGAAGCCGTGATTGGCGAGCGTTTCTCGCGCCATCGAGTCGAGCGTGCCGACGGCGCGCCGAAACACCTCGCTGCCTTTCATCGTGATAAACGCCCCCTCCTCGCGAACTTTGTCGTAGCCTAAGGAGACGCCGCAGGGTACGTGCAACATCTCCTCGTATTGTCCGTCGGCGTGACAATGCGTACAGACAACGCCAGGTTCCTCGCTCGCGCGCAGCACGACAGCGCCGGCGCCGTCCCCGAACAGCACGCAGGTCGTGCGGTCTTTCCAGTTAATGATGCGTGAATAGGTTTCCGCTCCGATCACGAGCGCACATTGCGCGCCGCCCGTGCGAATGAATCGATCCGCAACGTCCAGCGCGTAAACGAAACCGGCACAGGCCGCGTGAATATCGAATGCCGGGCTGTTCTTGATTCCAAGACGCCGCTGTACGCGACATGCGGTGCTCGGAAATACCTTATCGGGCGTCGTAGTCGCGAGCACGATCAGGTCGACTTCCCCGGCCTCGATACCGGCGCTGGCCAGTGCGTTCTTTGCAGCGGCAAGCGCGAGGTCCGATGTCGCTTCGTCATCAGCTGCGATATGGCGGCGCTTGATGCCGGTGCGCTCCTGGATCCAGGCATCAGAGGTATCGACGAACGCCTCGAAGTCCTTGTTCGTCATGACACGTTCCGGCAAGTAGGAGCCGGTTCCTGCCAGAGATGCATAGGCCATGATTGCTCTCGAGTGACGTCAGCTAACTGCGCAAGAATTTCGCGAGTTCGCGCAACGTTGGGTAGTCAAAAAGATCGTTGATGTCGGCCTTGCCGGGGTACTTTTCGTCAATCGCCAGCATGATTTCCGTGAGCGTCAGGGAGCTGATGCCGACTTCGAACAGGTTGTCGTCGGGCCCGACCACCTGGTCTTTGGAAAACTCGGCGCAGATCAGCTCGAGCTCTCGCACCAGCGGATCGGCATCGCCGCCGGCCGCTGCAGTTGCGTCCTGGGCAGCGCGCTCCTGTGCGAGAAACTCATCGTACTCACCGTCAACATACGCCTGCACCAGCATACTGCGCTGGATTTTACCGCTGGTCGTTTTCGGCACACGCGCGACCGGAATAACGTGATCGACCTCGAGGCCAATCTGTGCCCCGACAACCCGTCGCACCGCCGTCGCCAGCGCCCGAAAGGATTCCGGATCCTTGCGATAAAGAATAAATACCAGCAGCTCCTCGCCCTGGCTGCCCGCCGGGCTTGCGCCGCCCACAACGACTTTGCCGAGTTCGAGCTCGTCGAGTTCGCAAATAACCTCCTCGATGTCGTGCGGGGAATAATTCTGGCCGTTCACGATCACGATTTCCTTGTCGCGCCCTGTGATTATCAGTTCGCCATTGGCAATCGCGCCACAGTCACCGGTGCGCAGCCAGCCATCCGCCGTAAACAAGCCCGCTTCGTCCGCCTCGTCGCCGTAAATGCCTTCAGTAATATTCGGACCACGTAACTGCACGTGGCCGATGTGACCTGCCGCTACTGCGACGTCGTCATTGTCTGCAATGCGCAGATCACAGCCGTCGAACAGAGTGCCCAGCCTGACGAAGCGCACCGCATCGCGATCACCTTCTGCACACTCGACGTAGGGTTCGCCGTTGCGCAACTGGTGGCGATCAAGCGTGATGTAACTGTACTCGCTGCCGATGACCGGATGGGTAACGGCGAGCGTTGCCTCCGCCAGGCCGTACACAGCCAGCATGGTTTCGCGGCGCAGTCCATAGGGCTGCATCGCCGCAAGAAATTCCTCGCACAGGCTGACGGATATCGGCTCGGCACCATTCAGCAGCAGCCGCACCTGTGACAGGTCAACGTCCCCTGCTCCCTTGCGTTCGAATACCTTCAGGTAGTGCTTGTAGCCGAAGTTCGGTGAGCACAGTACGGTGGAGCCGAGCTCCGACACTTTCTGCAGCCACAAAAGTGGTCGCCGGACGAATACCGTCGTGTCCATGATTGCCTGGTGCATGTTCGCCGTCAGCATGCTGATGTGGTAGCCAATCAGGCCCATGTCATGCGTCAGCGGCATCCAGCTGAACGAGCGGTCCTGCTCCGTTAACTGCAAGCCTTTGACGATCGCCTGCATGTTGGTGCAAACGTTGGTGTGCGTCAGGCAGACGCCCTTCGGTGCGCTCGTGGAGCCCGATGAATACTGGATGAAAGCGCGATCCTGCGGTTTCGCCGCATGAATTTTGCCCTCCCCCTCGGTCGCTATGCCGCTGCTCAGAACGCCGCGACTGTCGAGCAAGCGAATGATGTCAGCGTCGTTCCTGTCACCGGCAAAGTCGCGCAGCCGCTTGAACAGGCCTCTGTTACTGAATATCGATGCGCGCTTTAGCTGGCGCAGTATGCGAAACAGCTTGAGACGATGTTCGTCACTGATCCCGACCGCAACCGGCACCGGGACGATGCCGCCCAGAATGGCCGCCCAGAAAGCCGTCAGGAATTCCTGATTGTTATCGGTAAAGATGACGATTTCGTCGCCGGCCACAAAACCCTGTTCCTGGAACGTTTTCAGGCAGGCGAGCGCCGCTGCAACGAGTTCGGCAAACGTCAGGCTGCGGTGATCATCGTCGCTATCGATGAAGTGCAGGCGATGCTCGCTCTCGCGGCGGGCGAGCAGCATCTCGCTCAGCGTGGCAAATTGAGTCATAGCGTTATCGGTTTTCCAATTTCAAGAGAATATCGGATTGCGACCGCAGGTTGATGCCAAGATCGAGTCCGGGGTGGCCGTCATCGCCCGGCACCATGCGGAAGCGCTGCACCAGCATACCGAGATGAATTTTCATTTCCAGAAAAGAAAAGTACTCGCCCAAACAGCGGCGCGGTCCGAGTGAGAAAGGAATAAACGGCCTGTCACCTTTTTTGTAAGGCCCGTCAGGGCCGAAGCGCTCGGGCTGAAACGCTTCGGGCTCGTGCCAGAAATCTGCAGTGCGTTGCATGATCAGCGGTGATATGTACAGATCTGCGCCATCCGGAATGTTGTGTTGCAGCAGCACGTCATCCTGCAACGCGCGACGAGAGAATAGCCATACCGGCGGATAAAGACGCAGCGTCTCGTCAAGCACCTGCTGTGTCCACGGCATGCCGGACAACGCCGGGTCGTCTGTCGCGGCGGCAAAATCTGGACCAAATGCCTGCGCCTCGGCGAAAACCTTATCCTGCACCGCGGGGTGGTGTGCCAGTAAATACCAGCACCAGTTCAGTGTACCGGCGGAAGTTTCGTAGCCGGCAACAATCAGCGTCATCAGCTCGTCGAGCAACTCACGATCTGTAAACGGCGTGCCAGCCTTGTCCGTAGCAGAGAGATACAGACTAAGAAAATCGTAGCGTGGTACCTCGGGATTTTCGCGGCGATGCCCGATGATCGTCAAAAGCAGTTCGCGCAGCCGCCGCAACTTCATCACTACTGACAAGTCGCGCGTTGCGTCCTGGCTCAGGAATGCGAACGGGTTTTCGCCGTCACCCAGGATGTGGCTGTCGTAGTTGGGGCCGAAGATGGCCCGCAGGATCAGCTCGAGTGCGAAGTCGCTCATCTCCTGTGTGACGTTCAGTGTTTTGCCGCTCGTCGCGAGGGCTTGCCACGCCGCCACTTTGCGCTGCGTGCACTCGATCATTAATTCGATCAGCTGGTGAATGTTCTGGCGGCTGAACGACGGCTGGATCATCGTGCGCGAGCGACGCCAGACTTCGCCATTGCTGACAATCAGGCCATTGCCGAGCAGCATCTCAACGCGTTCAAAGCCCTTGCCCTTGCGGTAGTTGGCATGTTGTCGGACCAGCAGCTGACGGACTGCAGCCGGATCGTTGATGAACATCGCACGCCGTTCGTTCGGTGCGGCAAAGCCCACGACGTCCCCGTACTGCGCACGCAACGCCTGCAAGGTCGGCAATGCTCCTGGCACGACGTCAATCGCGACGACACCGTCAGGACCCGGCGCGTCGATCGGGCTGCTATTTGCTAAGCTCATGTTCAATATGGTTTTTTGCGTGTCGTGCGCGGCGAATTGAGGCGCAATATTACATTGACCGGCAGCTCGCGGATACTGCAAACTCCCGCGCGTTGCAGACGCTGCGCCGCGCAGCGCGGGATTCATGCTGAGTTCAGCGTGGCATTGCTAACCTGCGCATAGCTACCTCGCGTAGTTGCGACACATTCCCGGGATTGGAAACTTAAATGTCACAAGCTCCCCACCCTTCATCTGCAGACGATCTCGACCGTCGCCGCAGCGGCGCCTCTAAGCGACGCATGACTCTCGGTCGGCGACTCTACTACTGGGCAGGACTGCCTGTTCTGAAGGGCTTGAGTCGCCTGCTGTGGTGGACCTATCGCAAAAACTACGTAATCGGCGCCGATGTTGCCGAGCGTCTTGTCAGCAATGATCGCGTCTATGCACCGGTCTACTGGCATCAGCATACGTTCTGTTGCCTGAACATCATGCGCGACTGGTTGCAGCGCGGCTTCAAGGCCGGCTTTATCATTTCAGCATCGGTTGACGGCGATGTGCCGGCGCGAATCGCGCGCTCCTGGGGTGCAACGGTGGTGCGTGGATCTGCGAAACACACGAACGCGCTTGCGATGCGCGATATCCAGCAGGCAATGAAAAGTGGCGTGTCGATCGTCAGCGCCGCAGACGGTCCGCTTGGGCCCTGCTATGCGTTCAAGCCAGGCGTGGTACTGATGGCGCGCATCGGCGGTGCGCCGCTCGTACCGATTTCCTGCGCGGCGGATCGTGCGTGGTATCTCCCGCGCTGGGATAATTTCCAGCTGCCAAAACCGTTTGCACGGGTTGCGATCGCCGTCGGCGAGCCGCTCGAAGTGCCGCGCAGTACGCCGGTTGAGCAGCTCGAATCGGTGCGCGTGCGAATCGAAACCGCCACCCGACAACTTCTTAGCGATGCGACCGCTGCACTGGAGACTTCAAAGACATGATCAAGAATTATCTGCCTGGCGCAGTCGCGCTTGCCTCGCTGCTTATTGCAGTGCACGCAAATGCAGCCGATCACCCGCTGGTGCCGCACGAGGCGGAGTACCGGGTAAAGATCAGCCTGCTGCGGGGCTCGCTGAACACGCGCGTCGAAATAGCCGATGGCGGCTTTCGCGCACAATCCGCAATCACACCAACCGGGTTTGCCGGCCTTCTGAAGAATGGCAGCATCGTGGAACGTTCCGAGTTTGTCCTGACGCCGGATGGTATTCGCCCGCGACACTATGAATCAGATGACACCCTGTCGAAGAAGGAAAAATCGATGAGATTCGATTTTGACTGGGTCGCGGCAAGCGTACACGGGCAGATCAATGGCGAGGACTACCAGTACCCGATCGATGGCCAGATTCAAGATCGCGTTTCGATTCAGTACGAGTTGATGCACCAGCTGCTGCACGACGAAGCCGTGAGCGACTACGCCATGCTCGATGGCGACGAAATCAAGCAGCTGACGGTCAAAAATATAGGCACACGCAAGGTCGACGTACCGTTCGGCAAGTTTGAGGCGGTCGGTATACAGCACAGCGCAAAGCAGTCATCGCGTGTGACGACGTTGTGGTGTGTCCGCGAGCTCGGTTATCTGCCGGTCATCATCGAGCAGCACCGCGATGGCAAATTAAAGGTTCGGGCCGAACTTGTCAGCTACACACCGCTCATTCGCAGCGATGAGCAGGCAGTCGCCGCGCCCTTACCCGAACTCGAATAGATATTTTCTGCGCGGCGGCTAACTGCGCGCAAACAGCTGGGTGACCGTTGCCGACTGCTTGTTGCGACCGCGAAACGTGATGCGTCGCGTCAGGGTTTCTGCATCGGCCGAGAGCTGGTAGCGTTCCGTTAGCTTCATGCCGCTGCGATCAAGCGTCTCAATCACGTAG
>JBATFU010000041.1:0-26267 GCA_049665065.1 Woeseia sp.
CCCCTGTTTCCTTTTTTGTCGAACGCGGCGGGAATCGAACCCAGCGCGCTTGGGGTAGCGCGCAAGAGCGCAGCGGCCGGTAGCGCGATGAACCACTAAACCGGCGAAAGTTGTGACCACGTGTTACGCGGGTGATTCGCGCAGCCGCAACAGCAGAAAGGGGGGTCCCGACACCGGGACCCCCCTTTCTGCTGTTGCTGGAGGCGGCGGGAATCGAACCCGCGTCCGCAAGCCCTCCGCTATGAGGTCTACATGCTTATCCCTTCTTTAATCTCACCATGAGCTACCCGAAGGGCAGGGAAGACTCATGGCCTGCTCAGATTGGATTTAACGGTTTGCGTGCTGAGCACACCCTCCCCGCGGTCCTGTGTGGGTGACCCCTGGACCCCGAACGCACAGGCACATCCGGTCAGAGGGCATTCAACTGGTTTTTAAGCAGCTAATGCGTAGTTGTCGTCGTTGGCAACTATAAGTTTACAGCTGGATTTACGAGGTGATCTGTTCCTCGGCATGCACCCAGAGTTTCGCGACCCACGTCGAAGCCATGTCGCCCCCTTGGTGTCCACGGTCGCCACCAGGCGAACCGTAGCCGACAGTGTAGGGGCGGATCGGCAAAACACAATCTTGTAATGCACATTTTCTGTTTGTCGCGGCTCGCCGGGGCAGGGCGCCGGTTGAGGTTTTTCGCCGTCCGTGCTACATAAACAGTAGCAAAAGAAACAGGCGCTACGGTATTCATAGCAAAAGGCTGAAAGCCGCATGGTTAAAGGCGTTCGTAACTGGCGAGAGCTACCCACCGGCAGTGGCATGGTGCAGCTGACCGACCTGCTGGGCCGGCGCTGGGCTCTGCGCGTGGTCTGGGAATTGCGCCGCGGCGCGCTGACTTTTCGCGCTTTGCAGGAAGCCTGCGGGCAGATCTCGCCGAGCGTGCTGCAGAGCAGGCTGCACGAGCTCGTGAGCGTCGGTGTTATCGAGAAAATCCCGCGTTTGGGGTATCGCCTAAGCACCAGCGGCGAGCTGCTCTACCGGACCCTGGAGCCCGTCGCAGAATGGGCGGAGGCGCGCGACCGCAGCTGGCACGCGAGGAAGTAATTACTTTAAGTTAGCGACTTAACTTATTGATTTAATAATTAACCTTTAAGGATACGGGCTTTTTGCCGTTCCCAGTCGCGGGCTTTCTCGGTGGCGCGCTTGTCGTGCTGCTTCTTACCCTTCGCGAGGCCGAGATCGAGCTTCACCTTGCCCTTCGACCAGTGCAGGTTCAGTGCGATCAACGTGTAGCCCTTGCGCTCGACGGCGCCAACCAGGCGATCCAGCTCATTCCGGTTCAACAGCAGCTTGCGGGTCCGCGTCGGGTTCGCGGTCACGTGCGTCGAGGCGCTGATGAGCGGCGAGATGTGCGCGCCAATGAGCCAGGCTTCGCCGTTTTTCACGTGCACGTAGGTTTCCGTCAGCTGCGCCCGGCCGGCCCGCAGGCTCTTGACCTCCCAGCCCTCCAGCACCAGCCCCGCCTCGAAGGTGTCTTCGATGAAATAGTCATGCCGGGCCTTGCGGTTCTCGGCAATGCGGGCGGGCGCGTTTTTCTTCTGGGCCTTGTTCATCGTGGGCGTTGACTGTGGCTTCTGCGAATGGGCGGCCGGCGATTATACGGCAGGAATCGGCCGGTGCGAGCGCGTAGGCTGTTGTCAGGACAGCATAATTCCTACAAAATTCGCCGCTACGCGGACTCCCGAGAATAATAATGCTAACTCCCGAAGCAGATACCGACGGCAAACGTAAATCCCTGCACGGCCACTGGTCGTCCCGCATGGCCTTTATCCTGGCCGTCACGGGTTCCGCGGTCGGCCTCGGCAACATCTGGAAGTTTCCGTATATCGCCGGCCAGAACGGCGGCGGCGCTTTCGTTCTCGTCTACCTCATGTGCGTCGTCTTGATCGGCATGCCGGTCATGATGTCGGAAATCCTCATCGGCCGGCGCGGTCGCCGCAACCCGGTGGCGACGATGGCCCTGCTTGGCGAGGAAGAGGGCAGCAGCCCTAACTGGAAATGGGTCGGCGGCATGGGCGTGCTGGCCGGCATCCTGATTCTCTCTTACTACAGCGTCATCGGCGGCTGGACCCTGACCTATATCGTCAAAAGCGCGACCGGCGCGTTTACGAACGCCACGGCGGACACCGTTACGGCGGCCTTCGACAGCTACATCGGCAGCTGGTGGAAGCTCACGTTGACGCACACGATCTTCATGGGTGCGACGGTTTTTGTGGTCGCTCGCGGCGTCGAGCGTGGCCTCGAGAAAGCCGTGCGTTTCATGGTCCCGGCGCTGCTGCTGTTGATGGTTGCCTTGCTGGGCTACTCGATCAACTCCGGTCACTTCGGTGCTGGCATCGACTTCATGTTCTCAGCTGACTTCAACGCCTTGAGCTGGGACAGCGTGCTCGCCGCCATGGGGCAGGCGTTTTTCACGCTGAGCATCGGCATGGGTGCCGTCATGGCCTACGGCGCGTATTTACCGGAGGAGACCTCAATTACCGGCGCGTCCGCCGCGGTCGTTGCTGCCGATACCGGCATTGCGATCCTGGCCGGTCTCGTCATTTTCCCGCTGGTATTCGCCAATAACCTGAACCCGGCGGACGGCCCGGGCCTCGTGTTCATCACGTTGCCACTGGCCTTCGGGCAAATGACCGGTGGCACGTTCTTCGCCACCATCTTCTTCGTGCTGCTGAGCTTTGCGGCGTGGACTTCGGCGCTGGGCCTCGTTGAGCCGGGGGTTGCGTGGTGCGTTGAGCATCTTAAGAAGTCACGTGCGCAGGCCGCGGTACTGGTGGGCGGTGCGATCTGGTTGCTTGGTCTTGCAACCGTGTTTTCGTTCAACCTGCTGAAAGACGTCACGTTCTACCGCGGCACCCTTTTCGACAACATCGATCATCTGACCAGCAACGTCATGCTGCCCCTGGGCGGTGTGCTGATTTCTATATTTGCCGGCTGGGTCATGTGCCGCAACTCCACCTCCGAAGAGCTGGGGGGAGCCGGCAGCATCTACAAGGCCTGGCGCTTCCTGGCACGCTACGTTGCGCCCATTGCCATTCTGTTCGTGTTCCTGAAAGCGATCGGTGTGCTTCCCGAACTGTCCTGATGAAGGCAAACGGCTCGCTTCCTGCGGGCTGACATGCCATGCATAAGGTAAACCGCAGCGCGCTCGTGCCGTTCAGCGCCGAGCAGATGTTTCGCCTGGTTGACGACGTGGAGTCGTACCCCGAGTTTCTGCCGTGGTGCAGCGATGCGCACATCGAGAGGCGCGACGGCGACATCGTTGAAGCGACGCTCGAGCTGCACAAGGGCGGTCTGCGCAAACGCTTCACCACGCGCAACAAGCTGCATTTTCCTGATGCGATTAATCTCGATTTGCTCGGCGGGCCGTTTCGGCACCTGCAGGGCGGCTGGCAGTTCCAACAACTTGGCAAAGACGGCAGCAAGGTGTCGCTTGTCCTCGCCTTCGAATTCGAATCGACTGTTCTCGACATGCTGCTCGGCGGATTTTTTGAAGAAACCTGCAACAAACTGGTCGACGCGTTCACGCAGCGTGCCGCCGTGGTCTATCGTGACGACTAGCCGCAAAAACTCCGAATGAAAAATTCGCTGCAAATCGAGGTCGTGTATGCGGAGCCCGCGCGACAGGCTTTGATAGATTTAAGCCTGGACGACGGCGCAACCGTTGCAGACGCGCTCAAGGCATCCGGCATCGCCGAAAAATTTCCTGACGTTGATTTTGCTCTGGCCGAACTTGGCATTTGGGGCCGGCGTGTCGATCGTTCGCAGCGGCTGCAGGACGGCGACCGCCTGGAGATCTATCGACCGTTGCAAATGGATCCGCGCGATGCGCGCCGCCAGCTTGCGTTGCATGGTCGTGCAATGGGGCAAAAGGATGACGGCGCCGACTGACGCCGTGGGTCCCTAGATATCGGGATTCAACTCCTGATCTTTTTCAATGCGCGCCACTTTGTCTTCTTCAAAGTAAACGGAGACCCAGCGCTTGAACTTCGCTTTCTCACGCCCGACACGCAGGTAGTAGAGGTAGTCCCAGCGATCGCGATGAAACGGGTCGTCCACCATCGGCGTACCCAGCAAGAAACGCACCTGGCCGCGGGTCATCCCTACTTCAACCTGGTCAAGGTCTTTGTCTTCAAGCAAATTGCCCTGCGACAATGCGGCCTGGTATACGCAGCCCGTCGCTGCGAGAGTTACGGCTAGAATCAATAGAATTGCGATATTTCGAAACATGAGGGACTTCAATTTTTTGTCTGCTCAGGAACCCTGCAGGGACGGGACGCCGGTGGAGCGCCCGGCCTAACTGGGTCATAATAGGCGCCGAATGATACCTTCTTGCCGGCTGCGGCGATAGCGGCAGCCAAAGCCCGCACAAAACGAGTAAACGCCCATGTTACAACGTCAGGAACTGCGGAAAGCCGGCCTCAAGGTCACGCTGCCCCGCCTCAAGATTCTCGAGATTCTGGCCGGTGACGGGCAACGCCACCTGAGCGCGGAAGACATTTACAAGGAACTGCTCGAAACCGGTGAAGACATCGGTCTCGCTACGGTGTACCGCGTATTAACGCAGTTCGAATCCGCAGGGCTCGTCACCCGGCACAATTTTGAAGGCGGCCATTCTGTGTTCGAGGTAGACGAGGGCGAACATCACGACCACATGGTTTGTGTGGAGACCGGCGACGTCGTTGAATTCATGAACGATGAAATCGAGCGCTTGCAGAAAGAAATTGCGCGCAAACACGGCTACGAATTAATCGATCACAGCCTCGTGCTGTACGTGCGGCCGCAGAAAAAAGATTCCTGACGTTTAAGCGCGTTTTTTGCCGCGTTTCTTCTTCCCCGGCGTAACTCCACCCGCCCGGTCCAGCATCTCTGCCGCGTGTTCACGCGTGCGAGCCGTGATTTCGACGCCGCCCAGCATCCGCGCCAGTTCTTCGACGCGTTCATCAGCCTGCAGCGCTGTCAGAGTTGTGCGGGTCGTTTTGCCATCGGTCAGTTTGTTAACGCGCAAATGCTGGTGTGCCTGGCTTGCCACCTGCGGCAAATGCGTTACGCAAAGTACCTGCCGAGAGACAGCCAATTCACGGAGCCGACGGCCGACCATTTCGGCCACGCTGCCGCCCACGCCCGAATCGACTTCATCAAATATCATCGTGGGTATGTTGCTGCCGTCGCTGGCGATAACCTGAATGGCAAGGCTCATGCGCGACAGCTCGCCACCTGACGCCACCTTCGCCAGCGGCTGCGGAGATTGCCCGGGATTCGCGCTGATCAGGTAGTCGACATCTTCCAGCCCAAATGCGCGAGCGGCATCCGGCGCACGTTCCGTCAGCCGCACCTCAAACACGCCGCCGGGCATGCCGAGATCGGCCATGGCCCTGGTCACTGCTGCGGAAAGTTTTTTTGCACTACTTTGGCGGCCGGCGCTTAGCTTGGCGGCGATTGAGCGATAGTCTGCCTCTGCTTGCCGGGTTTGCGCGGCCAGTTCCGCGCCCCTGAGTTCGGCGTTCTGCAGCGCATCAAGTTCTGCGCCCAGTTGCAACTGCAATTCACCCAGCTCTGTCGGCTCGAGGCGATGCTTGCGTGCAATGGTCTTGATGGCGTCGAGCCGATCTTCAACCCATTCACGTCGCGCGGGATCGGCATCGAGATCATCGGCACATTGCTGCAACTGGCTGGCCGCCTCGGCGACCTGGATGACCGATTCTGACAACAAGTTAGCAGCGCCCGCGAGGCGTGCATCGTACTCGGCAAGTGGCTCGATCGCGTGTACTGCACGGGCCAGCATTGCGTGTGCATTTTGCTGCTCAGCTTCGTAAACCAGTTGCAGGGCATTGGCGAGCCCGTCCGCAATGCGGCCACTGTTCAGCAGTTTTTCCCGCTCGCTGCGCAACTGGACAAGTTCGCCTTCTTTAAGATCCAGTGCATCGAGTTCGCGGATCTGGAACTCCAGCAGCTCGAGTCTTGCAGTTTTGTCCGAGTTTGCAGATTCGAGTTGCTGCAGTTCGTTGTGCAATGCATGCCATTTGGCGAAGGCGGCCGCGGTATTGTCTGCTTGCTGCGTCAGGCCGCCGAAATGGTCCAGCAGATTGCGCTGCACCTCGCGTTTTGCCAGCGATTGATGAAAGTGCTGGCCATGAATATCGAGCAGCAGCTCGCCGAGCTGCTGCAGGCTCTGCAGGTTCGTTGCGGAGCCGTTGATAAAAGCGCGCGACCGTCCGTCGGCGCCGATAACGCGACGCAGTACGCATTCGTCGTCCATGTCCAGTGCCTGCTCGGCAAGCCAGTCACGTGCGGCGTCGTGCTCGCGCACATCGAACGCAGCAGAGATGTCCGCGCGATCGGTACCTTCGCGCACGAGGCCGACACTGCCGCGTTCGCCGAGAACGAGCGCCAGCGCATCCACGAGGATCGACTTGCCTGCGCCGGTTTCGCCGGTCAGCACGGTCATGCCGGTCGCGAGGTCAACGTTGACCTCGTCGATGATTGCAAAATTGCGAACTTGCAGGCTCGTCAACATCGATCGTTAATCCAGGTCGTCGGAATCAGGAATGCGTTGCCGACTGTCGCGTCCCCAGTGCAGTTTCGAACGGAGGATTTCGTAATAGTCGTAGCCTGCCGGGTGAATCAGGCGCACCCGCCGTCCCGCGTCGCGGATCAGCAGCCGGTCATCCGGCAGCAGCTCGCCGATCGTGTGGCCGTCAACGGTAATCTCGGCTTTCGTGTCGGCACGTTGCAGAAGTCGAACTTCAACCTCGACAGAAGCCGGCACGACGATGGGCCGGTCGCTCAAGGTGTGCGGGCAGATCGGCACGAGCACAATCGCATCCAGCGCCGGTTCGATGATCGGGCCGCCGCAGCTCAAGGCATACGCGGTTGAGCCCGTGGGCGTCGAGATGATCAGGCCGTCGCCGGAGTGCCCGTTCACGAGTCGGCCGCCGATGCGCGTTTCGAAGTCGACCATGCGGCCCGTCTCGCGTCGCTGCAGCACAACGTCATTCAATGCGTACGCAGTGCCGTCGACTTTGCCATCCCGCAGGCGCTCGGCGAGCAGGAGCAGGCGGTTTTCGAGATAGAAGTCGCCTGCCAGTACCTGGTCCACGGTTTGCAGCATTTCGTCAGGCGTGATGTCGGCGAGGAATCCAAGGCGGCCGCGATTTACTCCAAGCAAAGGCACGTCGTGCACCAGCGCAATGCGCGCAGCGTGCAACATCGTGCCGTCACCGCCGATCGCGATGATCATATCGGCCTGTTTCGCCAGTGCGCGTTCGGGGACGACGCGCGCCGCCAGCTCAGCATCATCCGTGGCGTCCGTAATCACATCGATGCCGCTCGCCTGCAGATGCTCGACGAGCACCTGCATGGGCTCCGCGACCCGCGGATCTGCGTTGCGGCCGTGCAATGCAATGGTCTTGAATTTCATCAGTGATTCCGCGCCAGCTCGTCTCGTTGTCGCCACCGCGACGGTCAAGGTCAGTGATTGTTGCAAACCGCTGCCATGCCGCCAAGCGGCGTACTCCGACAGTTTGCCTCAATTGGCATGCGATCCGGCGTCTTTCTTGGCAGCGACTGGCTTCTGCCTTATCGTTGTCGCGTATACTTTTTGCCACGGCTATCCCGCCGCCAGCATGGAACGCCAGCCTCATGGCCAAACGATCCGTCGACAATGTGCCCAATGAACGCGCGCAGTACCTGCTGAAGGTACTGATCCAGCGTTTTATCAAGGATGGCCAGCCGGTAGGCTCGCGCACCTTGAGTCGGGACTCGGGACTGGACCTTAGCCCCGCGACGATTCGCAACGTGTTATCCGATCTCGAAGAGATGGGATTCCTGGCCGCGCCACACACGTCTGCCGGCCGGGTCCCGACACCGCGCGGCTATCGCATGTTCGTCGATACACTCGTGCAGTACAAACGTCCGCGGGACAAAGAGATCCTGCGCCTGCAACAGCGCCTCGCCGGTACTGACGGCAATCCCGAACGGCTCGTTAATTCCGTCTCTAAAGCCTTGTCGCGACTGACCAGCCTGGCAGGCGTCGTGACGGTGCCCAAAGGGCAGCATGCGACTCTGCGGCAGATCGAATTCCTGCCGCTGTCGGACCGGCGCGTACTTGCCATCCTCGTGATCAATAACCGCGAAGTACAAAATCGCATCCTGAACACGGACCAGAACTACAACGCTGATGAATTGCAGCGCGCCGCCAACTTTATCAATGAGAATTACGCAGGCGTGGAACTGGCCGAAGTGCACACGCGGCTGCTCGCCGATCTCGAAAAAACCCGTGATTCCATGAACCAGGCGATGCTCGACATCATCAGCGTTGCGCAGTCAGCGATGGACGGTGGCACGGATCGGGAAGGGGGCTTCGTCGTCACGGGCGAGACCAATCTTATGGGTTTTGCCGAACTGTCCGACATCGAAAAGTTAAAGCGCCTGTTCGACGCGTTTTCGAAAAAGCGGGTGCTGATCGACCTGCTGGATCGCAGTATCAACGCCAACGGCGTGCAGATCTTCATTGGTGAAGAGTCGGGCTACCAGATCCTGGACGACTGCAGCGTCGTCACCGCGCCATACCGCATCGATGACGACACGATCGGCGTGCTCGGCGTGATCGGCCCGACACGCATGGCCTACGACAGGGTCGTGCCGATTGTCGAAGTGACTGCACGCATGCTCGGCTCCGCACTGCACGGCGCGGAATGATTTGAGAGGCGGCAGCGCACTGAATGTGCTCCGCGAGCCTTGATATTTTCAGCTGAGTCCCCAAACTCCCGATTCAGTCGCGGATCGTCGCCGGCGAAGCCGTGGACGCAGCCCGTAAAATCACAGCCAGTGGAGCAGATCTGACATGAGTGGACAGTCCGACAGTCCAGGCGCCGTGGAGCGCGAGAACGAAGCCACGGGGAGCGAGGACGCCGGCGAAACCGAGTCCGTGGCCGAGACGACGCCGGAAAATGACAGCCTCGACGCTGTGCAGGCACAGGCAGACGAGAACTGGGACAAGTACCTGCGAGCCATGGCCGAACTCGACAACGTTCGCAAGCGCGCGAGCCGCGATGTGCAAAACGCCCGCAAATTTGCGCTCGAGCCATTCGCTCGCGAGCTGCTGGACGTGCGGGACAGTCTCGAAATGGGTCTGGCCGCCGCCGCCGGTAACGACGGTGACGCGATCCGCGACGGATTCGAGGTCACGCTGAAGCAGCTGGCGCAGATGATGGAGCGCTTCGGCATTGCAGAAATCGATCCGCACGGCGAGCCGTTCGACCCCCAACAGCACGAAGCAATGACGATGCAGCCATCGGCCGATGCCGAGCCGGGCAGCGTGCTGACCGTTTTCCAGAAGGGCTATGCATTGAACGGGCGCCTGCTGCGGCCGGCGCGGGTCGTGGTGGCACAGGCGATTCCTGAGGCTGCCGGCAAGGATTAGCGGCTGTGCAGCGCTTGAAACTGGCCGCGGCGACCCCACCTATCACGCAGATTGGTTTTCCATACAGCATTACAGAATTTCGGAGATATAGATTATGGGTAAAGTGATTGGTATCGACCTGGGTACCACGAACTCCTGCGTAGCCGTCATGGAGGGCGACAAGCCCAAAGTGATCGAGAACAGCGAGGGCGATCGCACGACGCCGTCGATTGTCGCGTTCGCAAAGGATAATGAGGTTCTGGTTGGACAGTCGGCGAAGCGCCAGGCGGTAACCAACCCGAGCAATACGCTGTTTGCCGTGAAGCGCCTGATCGGTCGTCGTTTTGACGACAAGGTCGTAAAGCGCGACATGGACATGGTGTCCTACAAAATCGTCAAGGCCGACAACGGCGATGCGTGGGTAGAAGCCAACGGCAAGGCAATGGCGCCGCCGGAAATCTCTGCGCGCGTGCTCATGAAAATGAAAAAGACCGCTGAGGATTACCTCGGCGAGGAAGTAACCGAAGCGGTTGTTACCGTGCCGGCTTACTTCAATGACTCGCAGCGCCAGGCCACCAAAGATGCCGGTCGCATCGCAGGACTGGACGTCAAGCGCATCATCAACGAGCCGACGGCTGCAGCACTGGCCTACGGCATGGACAAGAAGCGCGGCGATTCCAAAATCGCGGTCTACGACCTCGGCGGCGGTACCTTCGACGTATCGATCATCGAAATCGCCGAAGTTGATGGCGAGCACCAGTTCGAAGTGCTGGCCACAAACGGCGATACGTTCCTTGGCGGTGAAGACTTCGACCTGCGCATCATTCAGTACCTCGTGTCCGAGTTTAAGCGCGAGAGCGGCGTCGACATCAGCAAGGACCCGCTCGCGATGCAGCGCCTGAAGGAAGCTGCAGAAAAAGCCAAGATCGAGCTGTCGTCCGGCCAGCAGACTGAAGTCAATCTGCCATACGTGACTGCGGATGCCTCGGGTCCGAAACACCTGAACATCAAGCTGACGCGCGCGAAGCTCGAGTCGCTTGTTGAAGAGTTGATCACACGCACGATCGAGCCTTGCAAGGTCGCCTTGAAAGACGCCGGCCTGAAAGTCGGGGAAGTCGATGATGTGATTCTCGTTGGCGGCCAGACCCGCATGCCGAAAGTGCAGGAAGCCGTACAGAACTTTTTCGGCAAAGAGCCGCGCCGTGATGTAAACCCGGATGAAGCGGTGGCTCTCGGTGCAGCGTTCCAGGGCGGCGTTCTGGCAGGTGATGTCAAGGACGTCTTGTTGCTCGACGTTACTCCGCTGTCGCTCGGCATCGAAACGCTCGGCGGCGTAATGACCAAGCTGATCGAGAAGAACACGACGATTCCTGCGAACGCCGAACAGGTTTTCTCAACGGCAGACGACAATCAGACTGCAGTGACCATTCACGTGCTGCAGGGTGAGCGTGAGCGGGCACAGGACAACAAGTCGCTCGGTCGCTTCGACCTTGCCAATATCCCGCCGTCGCCACGCGGCATGCCACAGATCCAGGTAACGTTCGACATTGATGCGAACGGCATCCTGAACGTGTCGGCAAAGGACAAGGCTACCGGCAAGAGCCAGACCATTGTGATCAAGGCGTCGAGTGGCCTTAGCGACGATGAGATCCAGAAGATGGTTTCTGACGCCGAAAGTCATGCGGAGGAAGACAAGAAATTCCGCGAGATTGTCGATGCGCGCAACAAGGCCGACAGCCTGATGCACGCCGCTGAGAAGTCGATCAAGGAACTGGGCGATAAAGCCAGCGATGAAGACAAGGCTAAAGTCGAGTCTGCAATCAGTGATCTGAAGGCGGCAATGGACAGCGATGACATCGGGGAGATCGAGGCGAAGACGGCGGCCCTTGCTGAGGCCTCGGCGGGCGTGGCACAAAAACTGTACGAGTCGCAGGCGGCTGAAGCGGGCGACGGTGATGCTAACGAAGGTGCAGCGCAGGCAGATGACGGCGTTGTTGACGCAGAGTTTGAAGAAGTCGACGGCAAGGACAAAAAGGACAAGGATTAGTCAGTCTGGTTTGACGAGAGTTATTGAGAAGAAACCGGCGGACGCTGTAATGGCGTCCGCCTTTTTGACATAGAGGCTACATGGCAAAGCGCGACTACTACGACGTACTGGGTGTAAGCCGCAGCGCAACGGCCGCCGAGATCAAGAAATCGTATCGGCGACTTGCGATGAAACACCATCCGGATCGTAACAAGGATGATGACGATGCCGCGCGCCGCTTTAAAGAAGCACGCGAGGCTTATGACGTGCTGAGCAACCAGCAAAAGCGCGCGACCTACGATCAGTTTGGTCACGATGGATTGAAAGCCAGCGCGGGCGGCGGGGCAGGTGGTTTCAGTGCAGAAGGCTTCGGCGATATTTTCGGCGATGTGTTCGGTGACATCTTCGGTGGCGGGCGCCGTTCCCGCAGCCAAGTTTTTCGCGGCGCGGATCTGGGCTACGAGTTACGCCTGGAACTTGAGAAAGCGGTCTCCGGCGACACCGTAACGATCGAAGTGCCAACCCAATCCGTCTGCGACGTGTGCGACGGCAGCGGCGCGAAAAAAGGCAGCGAGCCGACGCAATGCACGACCTGCGGCGGCGTTGGCCAGGTACGCATGCAGCAGGGCTTCTTTTCGATTCAGCAGACCTGTCCGGCCTGTAAAGGTGCCGGCACCGTCATTTCCGACCCCTGCAACAACTGTCACGGCCGCGGCCGCGTTGCGCGTACGAAAAAGCTGTCCGTCAAAGTGCCGGCCGGCGTCGATGACGGCGATCGTATTCGCCTGTCCGGCGAAGGTGAGGCGGGCCGCAACGGCGGACCCCCCGGTGACCTGTACGTAGAGATTCGTGTCAATCCACACAAGATATTCACGCGCGACGGCGCCGACCTGAATTGCGAGGTGCCGGTCAGCATCACGACAGCTGCCCTGGGTGGCGAAGTCGAACTGCCGACGCTCGATGGCAATGTCTCCTTGAAAGTGCCGGCCGGTACGCAGTCCGGCAAAGTCTTTCGCCTGCGCGGCAAAGGCGTTACGACGGTGCGCGAGCAGCACCAGGGCGACCTATTCGCTCGCGTTGCTGTTGAAACGCCAGTCAAGCTAACCGAGGAACAGAAAGACTTGCTGCGGCAGTTTGAAGAATCCGTCGCGTCGGGCGGCCAGCGGCATAACCCGCGTGCCGACAGCTGGCTCGATACCGTCAAGCGCTTTTTTGATCGCATTGGCCAGTCCTAGCTTTTTTCGCTGCGTCGCGCGGGCGCTGGCGCCTGCGCGGGTAAGAGCCACTCGTGGCTGAACTGGCAATTGGTCTGCTGGGCACCGGCCGCATGGGGAAAGAGATCCTGAGCGTTGTGGCGGAGCACTCCGGCCGATACCGCCTTGCAGGGCTTTGGACGCATTCCGGCAGCAACAGCCTCGGCAAAACGATCCAGGAGCTGACGGGTGCAGCGGGGGGCGATATCGCTGCCAGCGCAGATCTGCCAGCAGTTCTGGCGAATGCCGACGTGGCGATCGATTTCACGCTGGCGGCGGCGACCGGCAAGGTAGTAGCTGCGGCGCGCGCTGCCGGCAAACCACTCGTCTGCGGCGTCAGCGGAGTGTCGCCGGAGTCGATGCAGGCGATGCGCGAAGCCGCACGCGATATCCCGGTGTTTTTCGCACGCAATATGAGCATCGGCATTGCATTGCTCGAGCGCTGTGTGGCGATGAGCGGCGCGGTACTCGGCACAGACTTCCAGATCGAAATTAACGACCTGCATCACGCGCAGAAAAAAGATGCGCCGTCCGGTACAGCCTTGTTGCTCGGCGAGGCGGCGGCAGCGGCGCGCGGCCAGGACTTTGCCGATGTCATGCACTACCAGCCGTCTGGCACGGCAGCGCCGCCGCAGGGCTCCATCGTTTTTCATGTGCGCAGGGAGGGCGGGCATCCTGGTGCGCACAGCGTCAGTTTCGCGAATGCCAGCGAGACGCTGACGTTCTCCCACAGCGTAGCGAATCGCCGGGTGTTCGCGAGCGGCGCGCTGCGCGCGGCAAGCTGGCTTTGCGGCCAGGCGCCCGGCCTGTATGGCATGCAGGATCTGCTTGCCGATCCCGGGAAGGGCTGATTACGCTGCCGTCAGCGCCAGCCGGAGCGTTTTTCGGCCTGCGAGCTGTGGCGCAGACAGCCTCGCTTGAGTAAACTACGCCGGGTCGTCGCACACCCGGCGGCTCCTAAGCGGAAGGCTCAGTCCTTCCGCTTTTGTGCATCTAACGCCACGAAATACCAACCTTTCGCGGCGCTGCCGAATTGAACTGAGGATTGCTGTTGACTACTGCCGCGTTGCTCGCCCTTCAGGATGGGACTGTCTTTCGGGGTGTTTCCGTTGGCAGTGAAGGCAAGACCATCGGCGAGGTGGTATTCAATACGGCAATGACGGGTTACCAGGAGATTCTGACCGATCCGTCTTATTGCCGGCAGATAGTTACGCTGACATACCCCCATATCGGCAACACCGGCACCAACAGCGATGACATGGAATCATCCAGGGTGCACGCGTCGGGGCTCATCATTCGAGACAGCTCGATGGTAAACAGCAGCTGGCGCTCTGAGCGCAGCTTCAGCGAATTCCTGCAACGCGCAAAGACTGTCGCCATCGCCGAGATCGATACGCGCAAGCTGACGCGCATCCTGCGCGAGAAAGGTGCGCAATCGGGCTGCATCATGACCGGCGACGCCGATGCGGCGGTCGCGATCCAGCATGCCCGCAAGTTTCCGGGTATCAGCGGCATGGATCTCGCCAAATTTGTCACGACGGACCGCAAATACCAGTGGTGCCATGGCACCGAGTTTGGCCGCAAGGCTCGCATCATGACGCGTCGCATCGCGCCTTATCACGTCGTTGCCTATGACTTCGGCATCAAGCGCAACATCCTGCGGCTGCTGTCAGATTTCGACTGCCGCATGACGGTGGTGCCGGCGACGACCCCGGCCGCCGAAGTACTGGCGCTTAATCCAACCGGCATATTCCTGTCGAACGGTCCCGGCGATCCGGAGCCCTGCGAGTACGCGATTACGGCGATTCGCGAGTTTCTGGAGATCGGTATTCCGGTATTCGGCATTTGCCTCGGACACCAGCTGCTGGCGCTCGCTGCCGGTGGCAAGACCGTCAAGATGAAGTTCGGTCACCACGGCGCTAACCACCCGGTGCAGGACCTGAAGACGGGCAAGGTCATGATCTCGAGCCAGAACCACGGTTTCGCCGTTGACGAGGCGTCGTTACCGCGAGACGTTAAGGTCACTCACCGCTCGCTGTTCGACGGCTCAGTGCAGGGCATCAACCTGAACGGCCGTCCGGCATTCAGTTTCCAGGGTCACCCGGAAGCGAGCCCGGGCCCGCACGACCTGATCTTCCTGTTTGAGCGCTTTATATCGGATATGGAAGAGGTCAAGCGTCGCAGTCTCCGAAAGGCATTGGCCGCGCAGCAATAAACGTTTTAAAACATATATTTAAAACACTTACATAAAGTTGATTATTAGTAAAACTCCGCCCATCAGGGTGCCACGCAGAACACCATGCCCAAACGCAGCGACTTAAAAAGCATCCTGATCATTGGCGCAGGACCGATCGTTATCGGCCAGGCCTGCGAATTCGATTACTCCGGTACCCAGGCCTGCAAGGCTCTGAAGGATGAAGGCTTTCGCATCATCCTCGTCAACTCGAATCCCGCCACGATCATGACCGATCCCGAAACGGCGGACGCCATCTACGTCGAACCGGTGCATTGGCGAGCGCTTGAGCAAATCATCGAGCGCGAGAAGCCCGATGCCCTGTTGCCGACGATGGGCGGCCAGACGGCATTGAATTGCGCGCTCGACCTGGTGCGCGAGGGCGTGCTGGAGAAACACGGTGTCGAACTGATCGCCGCGTCGCGTGACGCGATCGACATGGCCGAGGATCGTGAGCTGTTTCGTGAGGCGATGGCCGAGATCGGGCTCGAGACGCCCCGCGCTGAAATCGCGCATTCGCTCGAAGAGGCGCTCGAAAAGCAGGGCGGCATCGGCTTTCCAACGATCATTCGGCCGTCCTTCACGATGGGCGGCTCCGGCGGCGGTATCGCCTACAACCTCGAAGAATTTTCGAGAATCGTGTCGCATGGCCTTGAAATGTCGCCGACCACGGAAGTGCTGCTCGAGGAATCCGTCCTTGGCTGGAAAGAATTCGAGATGGAGGTTGTGCGCGATCGTAATGACAACTGCATCATTGTTTGCTCAATCGAGAATCTCGACCCGATGGGCGTGCATACCGGCGATTCGATTACGGTGGCACCTGCGCAGACACTGACCGACAAGGAATACCAGCGTATGCGTAACGCATCGATCGATGTGTTGCGCAAGATCGGTGTCGAAACGGGCGGTTCCAACGTGCAGTTCGCGGTCAATCCGCAGGATGGCCGCTTGCTGGTCATCGAAATGAACCCGCGTGTCTCGCGTTCTTCGGCGCTGGCCTCGAAGGCCACCGGCTTCCCGATCGCGAAAATTGCCGCGAAACTGGCGGTCGGTTACACGCTCGACGAGCTGCAAAACGACATAACGGGCGGTGCGACGCCGGCATCCTTTGAGCCCAGCATCGACTACGTCGTGACGAAGATCCCGCGTTTCACCTTCGAAAAATTTCCGCGTGCAAATAATCGCCTGACCACGCAAATGAAATCGGTCGGCGAAGTCATGTCGTTCGGCCGGACGTTCCAGGAGTCACTGCAGAAGGCATTGCGTGGCCTCGAAACCGGCGTGACTGGCCTCGACGAGAAAATCCAGACGCTGAAAGACCCGAAGGACCTCGACGAGTTACGCCAGGAATTAAGGCTGCCCGGCGCTGATCGCCTGTGGCTGGTCGCCGATGCGTTTCGACTCGGGTTTTCTGTTGAAGAGGTCGCCAGCACCAGCGGTATCGATCCCTGGTTTCTCGCCCAGATCGAAGACCTGGTGCGTGAGGAGCAGGTCGTAAAAGCGGCCGGTATTGAATCGCTGGACGCAACCCGCATGCGGAGTCTCAAGCGCAAGGGCTTCTCCGACCAACGCCTTGCCATGCTGGCGGGCTGCAAGGAAAAAGCCATTCGTGACCTGCGTATCGAGGCGGGCGTGCGTCCGGTGTTCAAACGCGTTGATACCTGCGCCGCGGAGTTCGCGACCAAAACCGCGTACCTGTACTCGACGTACGAGGAAGAATGCGAAGCCGCGCCGACAGACCGCAACAAGATCATGATTCTCGGCGGTGGGCCGAATCGCATCGGGCAGGGCATCGAGTTCGATTACTGCTGCGTGCATGCCGCGCTGGCGCTGAAAGAGGCCGGTTACGAGACGATCATGGTCAACTGCAATCCGGAAACAGTGTCTACGGACTACGACACGTCGGATCGCCTCTATTTCGAATCGCTGACGTTTGAAGACGTCATGGAAGTGATCGACATGGAGAAGCCAAAAGGCGTCATCGTGCAGTACGGCGGACAGACACCGTTGAAGCTGGCGCGTGAGCTGGAAGCAGCCGGCGCGCCGATCATAGGCACCTCGCCGGATTCAATCGACCTTGCCGAAGATCGCGAGCGGTTTCTGAAGCTCGTCAATGAACTGGGTCTAAAGCAGCCACCGAACGCGACGGCACGCAGCCGCGAAGAAGCGGTCAAGATGGGCAGCGTTGTCGGTTATCCGCTGGTGGTGCGGCCATCCTACGTGCTGGGCGGACGTGCGATGGAAATCGTCTACGACAACGACGATCTCGATGCCTACATGCAGGCGGCGATTAACGTTTCGAATGACAGCCCCGTGTTGCTCGACCGCTTTCTTGACCTCGCAACGGAAGTCGATGTCGACATCGTGTTCGATGGCACGGACGTTTTGGTAGGCGGAGTGATGGAGCATATCGAACAAGCCGGCGTCCATTCCGGTGACTCAGGCTGCTCGCTGCCACCGTTCAGCCTGTCCGCCGATCTGCAGCAACAGATGATCGAGCAGGCGATCAAGCTTGCGAAGGGGCTCAATGTTGTTGGCTTGATGAACACCCAGTTCGCGATTCAAAACAACGTCGTGTACCTGCTCGAAGTGAATCCGCGCGCGTCTCGCACCATACCGTTTGTTTCGAAAGCTATCGGCTTGCCACTTGCCAAAATTGCAGCGCGCGTAATGGTTGGCGAGTCACTGGCGAGCCAGGGATTCACGGCGCGGCGGGAGCCAAAGTATTTCTCGGTAAAAGAATCCGTGTTCCCGTTCATCAAGTTTCCGGGCGCCGACCCGATTCTCGGGCCCGAGATGAAATCAACCGGTGAAGTGATGGGCATTGGCCGATCATTTGGCGAGGCCTACGCGAAAGCGCAGCTCGCATCCGGCGTGCACCTGCCGCGCCAGGGTGCCGCGTTGCTCAGCGTGCGCGACCGCGACAAGGACGGTGCCGTCGTCCTCGCAAAGATCCTCGAAAAACGCGGTTTCGAGATTATTGCGACGCACGGTACGGCAATATCCCTGGCAAAAGCCGGTGTCCATTGTCGCCGGGCAAACAAGGTTCGCGAGGGGCGGCCGCATATCGTTGATATGATCAAGAACAAAGAGATCACGCTAATCGTGAATACGACAGAGGGAAAACAGGCCATTTCGGAATCAGAATCAATCCGCGGCGAAGCCGTCCGGAAAAACGTCACGTATTACACGACCTTGGGGGCGGCCATCGCGACCTGTCGCGCGCTTGATCATCTCGACAATATTGACGTCAACCGTTTGCAGGACCTGCACGGTGAGGTGGCCGCATGAACAAGGTGCCAATGACCATTCGTGGTGCCGAAATGCTGCGCGAAGAACTGAAGCGACTAAAGTCGGAAGACCGGCCGCGCGTCATCAAGGCAATTGCTGAAGCGCGCGCGCACGGCGATTTGAAAGAAAACGCCGAGTATCACGCCGCCAAGGAGCAGCAGGGCTTCATTGAAGGCCGTATCAAGGATATCGAGGGCAAGCTCTCCAATATCCAGGTCATTGACGTCACCGCGATCGATGCAAAAGGCCGCATCGTGTTTGGTTCGACCGTTGAACTCATTGAAGAAGAGACCGGTGATAAGAAGATCTACACAATCGTCGGCGAGGACGAAGCCGACATCAAAACCGGCAAGATCTCTTTTACGTCCCCGATCGCGCGCGCATTGATCGGCAAAAACGAGGGCGACGAGGTGGCGTTTTCAGCGCCAGGCGGCGAGATGCATTACGAAGTGATCGAGGTCCGCTACGAGTAGGCGGGCGCAACAATCAGTCGCGCGGTAACTCAAGCTTCGGCTTGTCGGCATTGCGACGGTACAGCAACGCCACATTGCCGATGCGCGCAACGAGTGCCGCATCACCGCGCTCGCAAAGCTCGCCGATAACCTGATCGCGCTGTTCGCGATCGCCTGCGCGCACTTTCACTTTGATGAGCTCATGGTGATCGATGGTGCTGTCGAATTCCTTTAGCAGGGATTCGGATACGCCGGCATCGCCAACAATGATTACTGGATTCAAATGGTGACCAATGCCACGCAGGTACTTCTTCTGGGATTCGGAGAGTTTCATGGGCCGCGATTGTAGCAGCAGCCTGCTACCGCGTAGCAATGGATTCGGCCGATGAGCAAGCCACGCAGCAGCTCGGCGAGCTGGCGCGCCCGCCAGGAAAAAGACCCGTACGTGTTGAAGGCCCGGCGCGAGGGCTGGCGCTCGCGCGCTGTCTTCAAGCTGGAGGAGATTTTGCAGAAAGAAAAGCTCCTGAAGCCGGGTCTCGTTTGTATTGACCTGGGTTCGGCGCCGGGCGGCTGGAGCCAGTACCTGGCCGAGAAGCACCGTGGCAAGTTGCGGGTGCTGGCCGTCGACCTGCTGCCAATGGATGCCTTGCCGGAAGTCGAATTCCTGCAGGGCGACTTCACGGAGCAGGCCGTGCTCGATGAAATGCTCGCGCGGCTGGGCGAGCAGCGGGCCGACCTTGTATTAAGTGATATGGCGCCCAATATCAGTGGCACCAAGGCGGTCGACCAGCCACGGGCCATGTACCTCGCCGAGCTCGCACTGGACTTCGCGCGGCAGGTCCTGCGGAAAGACGGCAGTTTTGTCTGCAAGTTGTTTCAGGGCGCGGGTTCTGAGGAATTTATTCGCGACGCGCGGAGCTCGTTCAAGCGTGTCAGAGTGATGAAACCGGCGGCCTCGCGGCCCGCCAGCAGCGAGGTCTACTTGGTAGCGAGAAACTATCATCTGTAGTAGTGTCTAACGCTTAGACGCAGTCTAAAACAGGCGCCCCGGCGGCTGTAAAGAAGGCGCTTGGGCCAGCCTGACGGAACGTAAATATAGTGAATGACCTGACCAAAAATATTCTAGTTTTTATCGTCATCATCGTGGTGCTGCTGTCAGTTGTGCAGGGCCTCAGTGGTGTAAACGGGGCGCCACCTGAAAAAGTGGATTATTCCGAATTCCTTAGCCAGGTGAAAAGCGGCAACGTGCAGCGCGTCGAATTCGAGGGCAAGCGCATCAGCTTCGGCAACCGCGTGCCACTGTCGAATTACACGATCAGCCCGGAAACCGATAACAACACCCTGATCGGCATCCTGGAAGAGAACGGGGTGCGCTTTACGGCCGAAGAGCCTGAAAGCCAGAGCCTGATTGGCCAGCTGTTGATCAGCTCGTTCCCGATCCTGCTGCTGATTGGCGTCTGGATTTACTTCATGCGGCAGATGCAGGGCGGTGGTGGCGGTCGTGGTGCCATGACCTTCGGCAAGAGCAAGGCGCGGCTCCTCGGCGAAGACCAGGTCAGCGTCTCGTTCGCGGACGTGGCCGGCGTTGAAGAGGCCAAGGCCGAAGTCTCGGAAATCGTCGACTTCCTGCGCGACCCCAGCAAATTCCAGCGCCTTGGCGGCAAGATCCCGAAAGGCGTGCTGATGGTCGGCCCGCCGGGCACTGGCAAGACCTTGCTGGCTCGCGCTATCGCGGGCGAAGCCAAGGTGCCGTTCTTTACTATCTCCGGTTCCGACTTCGTCGAGATGTTCGTCGGTGTGGGTGCTTCCCGCGTCCGCGACATGTTCGAGCAGGCAAAGAAACAGGCACCCTGCATCATCTTTATTGATGAGCTCGATGCGGTAGGCCGGCATCGCGGCGCAGGCCTCGGTGGCGGGCATGACGAGCGCGAGCAGACCCTCAACCAGAGGCTGGTCGAGATGGACGGCTTCGAAGGTAACGAAGGCATTATCGTCATCGCCGCAACGAACCGGCCCGACGTCCTTGACCCTGCGCTGCTGCGCCCGGGTCGCTTCGATCGCCAGGTTGTGGTGCCGCTGCCCGACATCCGCGGTCGCGAACTCATTCTTAAGGTTCACATGCGCAAAGTGCCGCTCGACGACGATGTCGACGCAGCTGTAATTGCGCGTGGTACGCCGGGCTTCTCCGGTGCTGACCTCGCCAACCTTGTTAACGAAGCTGCGTTGTTTGCGGCACGCGCCAACAAGCGCGTTGTCAGCATGGACCAGTTCGAGATGGCGAAGGACAAGATCATGATGGGCACCGAACGGCGCTCGATGGTCATGAGTGAGAAAGAAAAGCTGAACACGGCTTACCACGAGGCGGGACATGCGATCGTCGGTTACTGCATGCCGGATCACGATCCCGTGCACAAAGTCACGATCATCCCGCGCGGCCGTGCACTCGGCGTGACAATGTATTTACCCGAAGAAGATCGCTACAGCATTTCCAAGGAACGGCTCGAGAGCAGCATCTCGTCGTTGTTCGGCGGCCGACTTGCAGAAGAAATGACACTCGGCCCGAACGGTGTAACGACGGGTGCATCCAATGACATCGAGCGGGCAACCGAGATTGCGCGCAACATGGTTACCAAGTGGGGCCTGTCCGAGAAGTTGGGTCCGCTGACGTACAGTGAAGACGACGGTGAAGTGTTCCTCGGGCGCTCGGTAACGCAGCACAAGCAGGTGTCTGCAACGACCGCCAACACGATTGACGAAGAGGTGCGTTCGATTATTGATCGCAACTACGATCGTGCAAAAAATATTTTGCAGCAGCACGTTGATAAGCTTCACGTCATGGCGAAAGCCCTGATGAAGTACGAAACAATCGATTCAAAACAGATCAAGGAAATTATGGAAGGCCGCGAGCCGAGCCCGCCCGAGGGCTGGGACGACCACGGCAATACGCCGCAGCCCGGCAAGGGCCGGCCTGCCGAATCAGAGTCGACCGGCACAATTGGCGGACCTGCCAGCGAGCACTAGCCATTTCTGTAAGCCAATCCCGGCGAGCGACGATGTACCATCGTTGCTCGCTTTTTTTTGCGGCAGGAAAATGCAACTGACGCTCGGCAACTTTTCGATGGACCTGTCGCGCCCGCGAGTCATGGGTGTGCTGAACGTCACGTCAGATTCGTTTTCAGATGGCGGCGAATTCCTGTCACGCGATGCGGCACTGAAACAGGCCGCCACAATGATTGCCGAAGGTGCCGACATTCTTGATGTCGGCGGCGAATCCACGCGGCCCGGCGCTGGCGAAGTGTCTTTGGCGGAGGAGATCGACCGCGTTGCACCGATTATCGAGATCCTCGCGCGGGAAAATGCCGTGCCGGTTTCCGTCGATACGAGCAAACCTGAAGTCATGCGCGCCGCGGTTGGCGCAGGTGCATCCATGATCAACGACGTGTTTGCGTTGCAACGGGACGGGGCTTTGCAGGCTGCCAGCGAGCTGCCCGCCGCGATTTGCCTGATGCACATGCGAGGTACGCCGAAGACGATGCAGCAGGAACCTTGTTATGAGTCGGTGCTCGACGAGGTCAGCGCATTCCTGGCGCGTCGGGTGGCGGCTTGCGAAGCCGCGGGAATCGAGCGGCAACGACTGGTGATCGATCCCGGTTTCGGTTTCGGCAAAACTGATGCTCACAATCTGCTGCTGCTGCGACGCATCGACAAATTGGTCGAAATGGGTTTGCCCGTGCTGGTTGGCCTGTCGAGAAAACGCACGCTCGGCAATCTGACCCAGCGGGCACCGAAGCAGCGCGTGGCCGCAGGCGTCGCGGCCGCGGTGTTGGCTGTGGAGCGCGGGGCGCATATAGTGCGCACACACGATGTCGCGGCGACGCGCGACGCGCTTGCTGTTCTGGTTGCGTCTGCCGAAGTACTGACCAATTACCTACAAAGCGAATCTGGCGAATGACAAGAAAATATTTTGGTACGGATGGCGTACGCGGGGCCGTTGGCAAGGATCCCATGACAGCCGACTTTGCGCTGCGGCTGGCGAGCTCGGCGGCGCGCGTTCTGGTACCCGATGGCGGGACCGTATTGATTGGCAAGGACACTCGACTTTCGGGCTATATGTTCGAGTCCGCGCTCGAGGCGGGATTCGTTGCTGCGGGAGCCAACGTTTTGTTGCTGGGGCCGTTACCGACACCCGGCATCGCCTATCTCACGCAACAGTTTGAGGCCGACCTCGGCGTCGTCATCAGCGCCTCGCACAATCCCTACTACGACAACGGCATCAAGTTTTTTGATCGCAACGGCGCCAAGCTGAGCGACGATGACGAAATGCAAATCGAGGGTTTTCTCGGCGAACCTGCGATTACCCTGGAATCAAGCGCGCTCGGCAAGGCCAAACGTATTGATTCCGCGCGCGACCGCTACCAGGAATTCTGTATTTCGACCTTTCCGGCCAAGCTGAACCTGGAAGGCATGAAGATCGTGTTCGACGGTGCCAACGGCGCCGGGTACAAGGTGGGGCCGCGGGCCTTCAACGAACTGGGCGCAGCAGTGATCCCGATCGGCTGCTCGCCGAACGGCCGCAATATTAATGACGGTTGCGGATCCACCCAGCCTGCCTTGTTGCGGCAGACCGTACCTGCCGTTGGCGCGCAGGTGGGTATCGCGCTCGACGGCGACGGCGACCGCCTGATCATGATCGACGAAACCGGGGCATTGCTCGACGGTGACCAGCTGCTGTACATCCTGGCAGCGGCCCGCCACCAGCAGGGCCTGTTGACCGGGCCGGTCGTTGGCACGGTGATGACCAATCTCGGGCTCGAGCATGCCTTCAGCAAGCTCGGCATTGCTTTCATGCGAGCCCAGGTCGGCGACCGCTACGTCCTCGAGGCTCTGCGCGCGCATGGCGGCACTATTGGCGGCGAGACTTCCGGCCACATGATTTGCCTCGACAAGACCACGACCGGCGACGGCCTGATCAGTGCCCTGCAGATCCTGGCTGTAATGAAAGAATCCGGCCAGACACTGTCGCAGCTGGCCGCGGGTATGCCGAAATACCCGCAAAAGCTCCTGAATGTGCGCACTGAACGACGGCTCGATCCCGGCAAATCGACGGCAATCCAGGCCGCGGTGTCTGCGGCGGAGGGCGAGCTCAGCGATTCCGGCCGGGTGGTCCTGCGCGCATCCGGCACCGAGCCTGTGATTCGCGTCATGGTAGAGGGTCAGAATGAGGTGCAGGTGCTGGCGCTTGCCAAGCGCCTGGCAGCTGTTGTGGCCGAGGCTGCCGCCTGATCGCCAATAAGGGCTTGTTTCCGCGCCAGATACGTTGATTTGCGACTGACCGGCGGGTATCCTTGCGCGCCTTTTACAGCACCCCATGAGAACGCGATGCGCCGCTACCTGGTAGCCGGAAACTGGAAGATGCACGGCAGTCGCGCGGCCAATGCCGCGCTTGTGCGCGGCTTGCGGGACGGCTTTGGCGGGTCGGACTCGGTTGAAATGCTGGTATGTCCGCCATTTCCGTACCTGGCCGACGTCGCTGCGGACCTCGAGGGCAGCCAGATCAGGGTCGGGGCACAGAATGTCTCGGAACATGAGTCTGGCGCTTTTACCGGCGAATGCTCCGCATCGATGCTGAGCGACGTTGGCTGCGACTACGTGCTGGTCGGTCACTCCGAGCGACGTGCACTGATGGGCGAAACGAGTGCAGTTGTTGCCGCCAAGTTCGTCGCGGCCTTGTCGAAAGGCTTGCGGCCGATCCTGTGTGTAGGCGAAACGCTTGAAGAGCGCGAAGCCGGCCACACGGAGTCGGTAATTGATGAGCAGCTCGACGCAGTATTGCAGGCAGCCGGTGTTTCGACATTCGCTGACGCCGTGGTGGCGTATGAGCCGGTATGGGCGATTGGTACCGGCAAGACGGCGAGTCCGCAGCAGGCCGAAGACGTACATGCGCACATCCGCGCACGCGTCGCCGGGCACGACCGACAGGTCGCCGACCAGCTGCAGATTCTCTACGGCGGCAGTGTCAAAGGCGATAACGCCGAGGGCCTTTTTGCGATGGCCGATATCGATGGTGGCCTGATTGGCGGTGCGTCACTGAAGGCACAGGATTTTTTAGCGATTGCCCGCGCGGCAATGGCGCAGAATTGAGGAACGAATGAGTACTTTACAGACAGTCATATTGATTACGCACACACTGATAGCCCTGTTGATTATTGCGCTCGTGCTGATACAGCGCGGCAAAGGCGCAGATGCAGGCGCGGCGTTCGGCTCCGGCGCATCCGGTACCGTGTTCGGTGCCCGCGGCAGTTCCAGCTTCTTTTCGCGTATGACCGCGATTCTGGCTACAGCGTTCTTCGCGAGCAGCCTGACGCTTGCGTATCTCAGCAGCCAGACGATTAGCGATGCGCCGACCAGTCTTATCGAGTCAGCGCCGATTGGCGACGAGGCACAGCCGGCAGAGTCTGATGAAGCCGCTGCGCTTCCCGATCTGCCTTCCATGGAGCCCGTCGATACTGATACCGCGTTGCCGGAGATACCGCAGCTCGAAAGCAACGAGCCGCAGCAATAATCGCTCAAATATCGCGATAGCGACGCGGATACAGACGTTTTAGCCGACGTGGTGGAATTGGTAGACACGCTGTCTTGAGGGGGCAGTGGCGCAAGCTGTGCCGGTTCGAGTCCGGCCGTCGGCACCATACGATGAGCCTTCCCTGGTGTTTGCCAGGGGAGGCTTTTTTGTAACGCAGCCAAGTGATCTGCTGCGCACAGCGCTCGTTGCTCGCTCAATCACGCAGGAATTTGCGTTTGTTACGAAAAACTCTGTTTTGCGATCGATGAAGGGCTGTTATACGCGTCGATCAGACTGATACAATACCGCGGCTCAAGAAACCCATAGAGGACGGCGATCAGCCCGCCAGCCATCATGCTTGAAAACTATTTGCCTGTTTTGATCTTCCTCGGCGTGTCCACCGGGATTGGCGTGGCGTTACTGGCGCTGGGCTTTTTGTTCGGTGGTGGCCAGAAGGATGACGAAAAACTGTCAGCCTACGAGTGCGGCTTCGAGCCGTTCGAAGATTCTCGCAACAAGTTCGATGTGCGCTATTACCTCGTTGCCATTCTCTTCATCATCTTCGATCTGGAAATCGCCTTTCTGTTTCCCTGGGCGGTATCGCTCGACACAATCGGTGGTTTCGGTCTGATCGCGATGGGCATTTTTCTCGCCATCCTGGTCGTCGGCTTTGCCTACGAGTGGAAGAAAGGGGCGCTGGAATGGGATTGAGTACTGCTGCCAGGACGGCACCCCCAGCTGCCGCAGAGGGCGCCGGCCAGAGCCTGCAAAAGAAGGGCTTTGTCGTTACCAGTGTCGACTCCGTGGTGAACTGGGCGCGTACCGGCTCCCTGTGGCCGATGACTTTCGGGCTGGCCTGTTGCGCGGTCGAGATGATGCACGCCGGCGCGGCCCGCTACGATCTTGATCGCTTCGGCATCATTTTTCGTCCGAGCCCACGGCAGTCTGACGTGATGATCGTCGCCGGCACCCTCGTGAACAAGATGGCTCCGGCGCTAC
>JBATFU010000042.1:0-5835 GCA_049665065.1 Woeseia sp.
ACATGGCATGATGACGACTGATGTACTTGCTGACCAGGCGCAGCTCGCAGTCTTCAGCGCGGCCGATCATCACACGTGCAGGCCCCTTGCTGATATCCCAGACCTGGAAGATCTTGCCATCGCGATAGACATCGATCGCACTGATACCGGGTGATTTTTTGCGGAGCGGCAATACAGTTGCGGCTTCCGTCGCAGGCGGTGTACCGGCCTCTTCCACTAGTAACCGCAGTGTCGATGTAGTGGCACCCGCATCCATGTCATCGTCATCCTCTTCCGGCTCAGCGCCACGATGTTCACTTGCCATTGCGGTTCTGTTGCGGCCCTTCAGATCGTTGAGCTCAGCCTGTAGTGCGGCCGATTCCTGCCGCGCTTCCGCAAGTGACCGTTCGAGCAGTTCAACCGCGACGTCGTGAGAGGCGGCCGCCTCTAGTTCCGATCTCAACTTGTCAGCGGCAATCTGCAGTGCGGTGTTTTCGTTATCCAGCTCTTCAAGTTCATTCCTGGCCTCGGCCAGCTCCGTGGCGGCGCGTTTGGCAGCGTCCCGTTCCGCATCAAGATCCGCCAGCAGGTCCCTGGACTTCTTCTCGCTGTCTTGCAGTGCTTTCGCGTTGTCCTCCAGTGCCTCGCGTAGTTGAGCAATCTCGTCGTCGTTTCCGGCGGCCGTTGCCGTCATCTCGTTCAGCTCTTCGGCGTGCGCTGCTATCTCGGCCTGAAGTTCGGCGACCAGCTTCTCCGAGTTCTCCAGCCGCTCTACCTCCGCCGCAAGCTGCTTCCTGACCTTCTCGCTCTCGAGCAACTGAGCTTCGCGATCGGTCAGTGCTGCGTTTAGTTTCTCGATCTCGTCATCGTTTTTCCTGACGGCACTCTCAAGGATGTCTGCCGCCGCGTCTTTGTTTTCAAACTCTTCCCGCAGCTTCTCGATGTCACTAACAAGCTCCCGCGCAGTTTCCTCACTTTGTTCCAGCAACCTGCTTTTGTCTCTCAGGGCTTCCTTGAGCTCGGCGATTTCTTCAGCCGAAGTGCTCACAAGCGCTTCTGCTGCCTGCACTTTTTGATCAAGCTGCGCACGTAGCTCATCAGCCATCTCGGCCGCGTGACGCTCTTGCTCCGACTGCGCCTTCCTGCTCTCGGCCAATTCGTCCGTAAGCTGAGCGATCTCCGCATCGGCTTGCTCGGCAGCGCCTGCGAGCATTTCAATCGCCTCCGCTTTCGCCGCCAGCTCTGCTTGATTATTCTCCAACTCGGCTGCTAGTGCCTGTGCGGCTGCTTCTTTTTCGTGCAACGACGCCGCATTCTCGGACAACGCCTGTGTCAACTGAGCGATTTCTTCGTTGCTCTGAGCGAGCTCGGTCTTGAGATGAACGTATGCTGCGTCTTTATTCGTGAATTGCTCCTGCAATTCTTCGAACTCGAAAGCATACAATCTTGCGGCTTCCTGCTTGTCACCAAGCTCTTGCGTCAGGCGTTTGATCTCCTGATCGCGTTGCTCGACTTTCGTAACTAAGGCCTGCAGCTCCTGATTCTTGACTGAAACTTCAGCCTGAACCTTATCGAACTCGACTTCTCTTGCCTGCGAGGACTCCTCTTTCTCGCGCAGAGCTGCCGCACTGTCTGCCAGCGCCGCATTGAGTTGCGCAACTTCTTCATTGTAGCTTTTAATCTGTGCTGCAAGCTGCGCCGATTCGGCTTCTTTTTCGGCAAACGATTTCTGAAACTTGAACAGGCCAACTGCCAGGGTCTTGGCAAGCTTCTCACTCGCACGCAGCGTTTCCCGACCGTCTGCTACGGTCTGGGTCAGCTCTGCGATGTCTTCATCGTCCTGCACAATTTTGGCAGCAAGTCTGTCGGCATGCTGATCCTTCTCAGCCAGTTCTTTCTGCAAGCTGTTTAGGTCGGCGGTGAGGTCTTTCGATTCCCTTTCGCTTTTCTGGAGTGCTGTCTTGTTCTCCTCCAGCGACTGGCTAAGCCGGGCAATTTCCTGCTCTTTCTTCTTAACGGTCGCTTCCAGCTTGCCGAAGCTTTTGTCCTTGGCATTGAGTTGCTCTTGCAGGATCTTGATCTCGGCCACCAAGGCCTTCGGCGCCTTCTCGCTATCCTTAAGTTCTCTCTCCCGGTCTTCGAGGAATTCCGTCAAGCGCCCAATTTCTGCTGTGCGTTCCTCAACAGTCGTCGCCAGTTTTTTCGACTTAAGCTGCTGCGCGGCCAACCGCTGACGTAGGTCTTTGATGACTTCCTCGAATCCCAGCAGCTGCGATTCATACAGCTCAGCGACCATTCGCTCCGCGTCTTTCTCGCTGTCAATCAGGGCCTGCTTACTCTCTGCGAGAGCCTGATTCAGAACTTCGAGTTGGTCCGTGTGCTGAATGACAGCGGCCGCCAATTCCTCCGCCTGTGCGGTTTTGGTCGCAAGCTCATCCTGTAATGCTTTGAGGTCATCGATTCCGGCTTCCGCCGCCTGCTCCTTCGCTAGCAGAGCATCCGTACTCTGATCGAGCGCTTCGGTGAGCCGCTCGATTCGTTTTTCCTGGCCCTCAATTGTTGCCGCTAACTCGAATGACTCTTCCTCGCGGGTCGCGAGTTGCGCCTGTAACTTATGGAGGTCGGCAAGTTGCCCTTCAGACGCTGCTTCCTGTTCGCGGCGGGCTTCTGCGCTTTCCGTCAACTCCTGAGTGAGCTTCTCAATCTCTTCTTCGAGACCTCTAATCGTCTCCTTGAGTTCAGCAATATCCTGGTGCCTGGTGCTGAGTTGTTCCTCCAACTCTGTGACTTGGCTGGTCAATGCAGCAGTAGTTTGCTCATGTTTTTGCATCGCACGAACGTTTTCGTCCAGTGCGTCGCGGAGCTTGACGATTTCGTCAGACTTATCGGCAACGCTGGCCGCCCGTGCCTCAGACTCTTTGACCTGCGCATCAAGTTGCACGCGAAGATCCGTAATGATTTCGTCAGCACCTGCATTCTTCAACTCTTCCATCTCGGCTGTGAGCTGATCGACGAAGGCTTCGCTGTCCTGCAAACTTTTCTGGTTATCTGCGAGTAACTGGGTGATACACGCGATTTTTTCTTCATTATTCTTGAGAGTGGACGCAAGCTGCGCCGATTCCGCTTCACGTGTTCTTAACTGTTCGCGCAAGTTGTCGGCTTCTTCGAACAGCGCACGCATATTAGTTTCATATTCGCGCAATTCTGCCTGACTATTGAGAAGTAACTTGTTTAGTTGGTCAATCTCTTCAGCGCTTTCGTCGGCAACCGATGCAGACTTCTCAGCCTCAGCGATTTGTACCGCAAGCCTTGCACGCAGCTTCTCGACTTCTGCATCATTTTTCTGTGGTGCCTGGTCAAGCTGATTTTTCGAAGCATTTAGTTGCTTTGTTAGTTTGGCGACCTGCGCCAGCAATATCTTCACGTCACCATCGGCCGCGGGCGCACCGTGCAGGTGATGCTTGCCAGACAATACAGAATCCGATTCCCTGGTAGTAATTCGCTCCTCAACTTGGTCCTCGGCCGATGTCTGCTGTTGATCCGAGTCGGTCTTGCGACGCCCCTTGCTCGGTAACGGCACGACATGCGGCAGTATTTTGTGGACATCGGCGACGCTGCGAATAAGCTGCTCGTCAACGTGATGCGTCCCCTTCGTCTTGGCCTCGGTGAGCACGGCATCACAAATTCGGTTGATCTGCCGCGGGACGCCACCGCTAAATCGATAAATAAGTGCGCGCGCGCCCTCCGCAAACTGTACTGCATCTGCGGCCCCCGCCAATCTCATGCGATGGCGCACGTAGTCCTCAGTCTCTACTTCTGAGTAAACGCGTATGGTGAAGTTGATGTGGTTCTGAAACTGAATCGAGCTCATGGCTGGCGAGTCCATGATGCGGCGCAGATTCAAATTGCCTGCGACAACAATACTCAAGACACGACGATCGTCTACGCGTGTCTCTGCGATCCAGCGCAGCTGCTCGAGCACCTCGGGTCGCACGAGGTGCGCGTTGTCAAGAAAGAACAGGACAACTTCACCAGCATGGCCGCGGTTAATTATAAATTCACGAGTGATGCGACGGAGCTCGCGCAATGTTCCGGTTATTTCTCCGAACCCAAGCTGTCGCAGGAACGAACAATAAAATTGAATTCCATTATGACAATGTTCGTCAAAAGCCGCGTAGCAACGATCTTCGTCGATACTGGAAATATACTGATTGAGTAAAGTCGTTTTGCCGGAACCATCGGCTCCGCAGATTACAAGCAAAGTATCCGATTGCTCGCTTGCTTTGCTGAGATGCGAATGCAACAGGTAGCACTGGTCCGAATAGAATATTTCGGACGGCGCTGAAAGTCGGGCAAAGGGAGACCGCGTCATCCCGAAAAAATCGAGATAAGCCGGGTCGGAATCCTGGTCCATTAACGCTCTCCCCACGCACCCTCTCCCGCGGTAATTATCGTTATGGTGTCGCTGATGGCGCTACCGGTCGTGGGTCGGACCGATCGTCGTCAGCGAACTCTCTTAATAAGGTGCAGGTTCAGTTTTATGCGAAAACCATGCGTTTGGGAAGGGCGATTCGAGAGAAATCGAGAGGAACTACCTAAGTGACTGAAAAATAGCTGCTTGCCTTTGTCATAAGGCGGTAAGCAGCGACTTTTTGGTGCATGGATACTTTCATTTGTAACCAGCCCCGTCGCGACCGGCTAGCAGAGGGTACGAAGCGTCGATCGGGCAAGCGCCGCACGGATCTGATTCGGGGTCGAACAGGGCTTTTTATGACGCCAGATAGCGTCGAAGAATCAGCATTAGCGAAACCTGAAAGCTTATCGCGGCCACGGCTATCAGCGACCACTCGAAATGCCCGACGACGAGGTAAGCGGCGAGCGCGATAAGTCCGTTGGTGACGGCATACGGCATCTGCGTGCGAAAGTGTTCGAGTGGCGTAGTGCCGGCACCTGTCGAAGACAGGATCGTCGTTTCCGAAACGGGCGACGAATGATCACCGAACAGCCCGCCCGACAACACCGCACCAATAACGACTGCCATCGGTGCATCAATCGCCAGTGCGGAGGGCACTGCGAGTGGCATCATGATGATGATCGTGCCCCACGATGAGCCGGTTGCGAACGAGATGACGGCCGCCAAAAGAAACACAAGCGCCGGCAGGTAGGCAGCAGCGATACCTTGCTTTGCAACGTGAGCAACGTATTGGCCGGTGCCGAGAGCTTCGCTGATATCGCCGAGTGCCCAGGCAAGAGTCAAGGTGGCGGCGATCACCATCATGCCGCTCATGCCTTCCAGATAACGCGCGACCGCAGCGGTTGATGGTTGCAGGCGGCGGCTCACCAGGAGAATAAACAGGACAAGTGCTGCAAAGAAATACGCAGCAGACAATGCTGCGCGAAAGTCGCTACCGGCAACCTGTTCTTTTGGAAAGCCATGTTGGGCCAGCACTGCGAACAGCACCGCGCCAAGCACCAGTAACGGCAACCAGACCAGTATGGGTGTCGCACGTTGTTGAGTGGTGTCAGGATGATCAAGCGTATCGTTTGGCGCCGCCTTTACATCCGCTTGCGCCTGCCGCATTGGTCCGTAGTCGAAATCAAGGATTGCCAGTACGGGCACTATCGCGATGGCGAGCCAGGCATACAACTGGTAGGGAATGGCCGCAACGAACGCACTGTATTCTGATTCGGCGAAACCATTCGCCGCAAAGTCATCAGCGATGACGCTCATGATGAACACGCCCCAGCCAATGAACGGGATCAGGATCGCAACGGGTGAAGAGGTTGAGTCGAGGATAAACGCGAGCTTCTGGCGTGACAGCTTCAGGCGATCGGCAAGCGGCTGAAACACCGGCC
>JBATFU010000043.1:0-2138 GCA_049665065.1 Woeseia sp.
GGTCGTCGGCGGCGCGCTTGCGGTGAACACGGTCGTCGCCGTATCGATTGGCGGCACCGTACCGCTCATCCTGCGCCGCTTTAAGCTCGACCCGGCGGTCGCGTCCGGTCCGTTGTTGACGACGGTCACGGATATGTGTGGGTTTTTCCTGCTACTGAGTATCGCCAGCCTGGTGCTGCCGCGGCTGACTTAACGCGTGAAAATATTCGGATCATCCCCGTCTCGCGATGAATGACAATGTTGGCCTGACAACCGCAATTGCTTATTGCGCCCCCAAACGTGCAGCACCCATGCGAGTCCTGCCAGGGGACGAGAAGCATGGCGCGACCCATTGCCCGCTAAGATTGACGGCACATGGAAACTGGGGTCTGACCCTAGTTTCCCGGCTGTCCCATTAGCCCGTCGGCAACTTTGAAAATAGGGGTCGAACCGATTTTTCAAGAATTGAGCGTGGAACCGCGATGGCTGGACTGATCGCGGTCTGACCCAATTTTCTAAATACCTTACGTCATCGTGATGCGATAGCCGTTGTGCTTGCGAATGTTCAGCACGCGGTTGTCATCGAATATCAGGTACTGACCCTTGATGCCGGCGAGGCAACCGTCGATCTCCGCCTGCTTGTCAAAGCCAACACTCTTTATGTTATTTGGGTACCGATTAACGGGATAGTCGATGGAGTAAACGGTGTCATCGCTGTCGACAAACTGCCGCAGGTTGGCGTCGAGCGTGCCGGTCAGCAATGCTTTCGTGGCGACGAGGTCCGCATTGATCACCTCATTCTTTAACATGCGTTGCCAGTTCGTTCGATCAGTCAGGTGCTCTTTCAGGTCGACTTCAACGAGGCCGGCCGTGTAGCGATTGGGGACGCGGGCAAACACGATCGCGTCGCTTGCGCCCTGATCGATCCAGCGGGTGGGTATTTGTGAGGCCCGCGTGATGCCCACCTTGATCGCGGAGCTCCTCGCGAGATAGACAATCTGCTCAACCAGGCAATGTTCCTCGGCCCAGGCCATGTCGCGCGCTTCGCCTTCGTGTGCCCGGCACAGCTCCGGGCGGATGATACATTCGCTGGCCTCCGGAGCGTTGCGAAAGCACGGGTAGCAGAAACCCTGCCCGAACGACTTCTTCGTCAGTTGGCCGCAGGCAATGCAGTTGATTGTGCCGTCAAAACTCAGCGTGATGGTTTTGCCGATCTTCGCGTTCATATCGATCGATTTGCCATCCAACACCAGCGTGTAATGCGCGCCATCCTCGAGTCGGGTCTGCATTTTTCGCAAGTTGCCGGAAACCTGTGCTTCGGAGTTCATAGAGAGCGCCTGGTCTGCTCGTGGGTCGGATCAGGCGTGATTGTAATGCATCAGGAGAGAGAGGCCGCAGCCACAAGAATATGAGGTCGATCCAAGTTATTGGATCGCGGAACTTCTATACACGAATAATGGGGTCGAACCGATCTATTGGGAGTAGCTGGAATCGCGCTGCGAAGCGCGACTGCTCGACAAACTGCGGTTCAACCCGAATTTTCGCGAACTTTCGTTTGTGCAGGCGCAGATAAAAACAATGCCGGGCCGCATTGTGCCAACCGGCAAGCATGGCGGGCCAGGGACGGTCCAATAAACAAATCGGTTCGAACCCTAATAGAGTTAACCGCTCTTCTTCTTTATCTGCGAATAATGCACCTCGACTGGTGTGGGCCGACCGAACACGTCTACTTCCAGCATCACCGTTCCCTTGTCTTTATCGATTTCCTTGACCACGCCCGTGAGGCCCGCAAACGAGCCTTCAGTTATCTCCACTGTTTCTCCAACATGAAAAACAAGCTGGTCAGCGCGCTCGTCAGCCGTCGTCGCCAGTGGCCTCTCGGTTTCCATCGACCGGGTGTTCGAATCAGCCGAAGCGGCCACCGGCTCCGCAACGGGCACAAACAGAATTACTGCCGCAATCGTACTTGCTATCGTTCGCATCGCCATTCTCATTGAGAGTCGTCGTTGATCCAATTTTTCCTTCGTGCGCCAGCAAAACGTTTACGGGCTAGCCGGAGGTTACGCATGCCAGACGAAACAATAATTTGGCTCCGGAGCCGAAGCTGCGCATCGGCAGAATCTTCCGATCGCTTACGTCAACTGTCAATAAGCGGGAGC
>JBATFU010000044.1:0-10306 GCA_049665065.1 Woeseia sp.
GCTCAATCAGGAACATGTTGAGCATGTCGAGCAGCTCAACTTTGCGCTGTTTGAACGGCTCGAAGCCAAATTCAGTCAGCACTGCCCGCAGGAACTGGGTTGGTGTCAACTGAGTTTGTGATACCACCGCGCACACCACGTCGTCCTGCAGTTCGCCGAGAAACGCCTGCAATAGCGTAGTCTTGCCGGCGCCGATTTCGCCCGTGATGACGACAAAGCCATCGGCCAGCCAGATAGTCGATTCCATATACGCTTTGGCGCGAGCGTGCTGCTTGCTCCAGTACACGAATTCCGGGTCCGGCGTCAGGCGGAACGGCTGTTCGGCCAATTGGAAATGTTTCAAATATGACATATATCAAGGGTTCACTGGACTGTGATTCATATTATTCGCTTTCGACATTGTACCCGGATTTTATCGCATGGACAGCGAACTGACTGTGCGCAGGGTCTCGGAGCCCGGTGTCGAATCAGTTCGCAAGCATTGCTGACAACTGCGAAATCTGTCGGTCGCGCACTGCGGCTTCGTCCGCAACAACCGTAATATGACCCAGTTTGCGGCCACTCCGCGGCATCTTGCCGTAATCGTGCAGGACGGCACCGGTGGCGCGTATTGCTGCCGGATCCGTCGGCATGATGCCGATCAGATTCAGCATTCCGGCGTGGCCGCGTGCGGCGGTACTGCCAAGCGGCATGCCGAGTACGGCCCGCAGGTGATTCTCGAACTGGCTGGTGACGGCGCCTTCGATAGTCCAGTGCCCGGAGTTGTGCACGCGGGGTGCGAACTCGTTTGCCAGCAATTTACCTTCGTGTACGAAGCATTCCAGCGCGAGCACGCCGACATAGTCCAGTCGGTCCAGCAAGCGGCGCAAATAATCACCTGCCTGGCTTGCCAGGGCAGTGTTTACAAAAGGCGCGCATGAGGTATGCAGGATGCCCTGCCGGTGAACGTTTTCCGTCAGTGGATAGAAGGCCTGCTCGCCGTCCCTGCCGCGTACTCCGATCGCGGATACTTCACGCTCAAAGGCGATCCACTGTTCCGCGACCAATGGCCGATTTGGCAGATCTTCCAGCGCGTCCGCAAATTCATCGGCTTTGCGGATAACTCTCTGCCCCTTGCCGTCGTAGCCGAAGCGCCGAGTCTTCAGGACCAGTGGCAGGCCAACGTGCGTTGCTGCGGCTTCGAGGTCTGCAAGTGATTCAACGGCCCACCAGCGCGGCAGCGGGATGCCCAGTTCCTCAAACAATTTTTTCTCGTTCACGCGATCCTGCGCCTGCTGCAGGGCTGCGAGCGGCGGATACACCGCTACATCGTCGGCAATCGCAGCGAGCGCTGCCACGGGCACATTTTCGAATTCATAGGTGATGACAGCGCAGTCGTTCGCAAGCTGGCGCAGTGCGCGGACGTCGTCAAACGGCTGTTGCACTACTTCGCCAACACTGGCAGCAGGCGGCGCGTCGGCAGGATCCAGGAAACGACAGGTAATCCCGAGCGACTCGCCTGCCGCGCCGAGCATCTGCCCGAGCTGGCCCGCGCCTAAAATGCCAAGCTGCGTCATCGACTAGTCGGGCGTGCGTGGGTCATCGCCGGCCAGCACGGCAGCCGTTTGCGCCGCGCGGTAGGCATCGAGGGCGGCGGCCGCGTCCTTGTCGTGCAAGGCCACGATCGCGGCGGCATACAGTGCTGCGTTGATCGCGCCCGCCTTGCCGATCGCCATGCAGGCAACCGGGATGCCGCCCGGCATCTGCGCAATCGACAATAGCGAGTCCATGCCGTCGAGCGCTTTCGAGCGCACCGGGACGCCGACAACGGGCAGCGCTGTCTTGGCTGCGGTCATTCCCGGCAGGTGGGCGGCGCCACCGGCACCGGCGATGATGACCTGCAGGCCGCGTTGCTGCGCCGTAGACGCGTACTCGAACAGGCGGTCCGGCGTGCGATGCGCAGAAACGACCCGCACCTCGTGAGCAATGCCGAGTTCGTCCAGCGTCGCGGCTGCGTGCTCCATCGTGTCCCAGTCGGAACGGGAGCCCATGATAATGCCAATTTTCATAGTCATATTGCGGTGTCCGCCGAAAGGGGGCGCTCTGTTCCCGTGGGAAAACTGGCGATTCTATAGCGAGCCGGCGTTGTCTTGCACGGAACTCGACAATCCGGCGTGAATCTCGCGAAATATTTCGCGCGAGACGCGCCGTTCGCGGGCCTCCGGCAGGTCCTTGCCAAGTTCGCTGACGAGCCTGGCCAGCTCGGTGCTGGCGCGTCCTGTCAGTGCAGAGAATTCGCCAAGCGCGGCTTCTCGCTCGGCCAGCAGCCGGTCGCGCCAGCGTTCGGCCTGGTGAAACAGCTTTTGGTCACTGAGCTCGGCGCGTTCGAGAGCGTCGCAGGCGCGCTGGATTTCCGTGACGTCGGCGCGCCGCAACTGCTTCGCGAGGTAGAGGCGCTGGCGCCGCAGCGCCGAGTTTGCGGTGATCTTGCCGGTCTCCTCTACGACAGCGCGCAGCTCGGCATCGAGCGGAATGCCGGCAAGTTGTTCCTTATTGAGTTCGAGCAGGCGCTTTGCCAGCGAATCGATCGCCTGGGCTTCGCGTTTTTTAGCGCTTTTGCTGGGCTTTGAGTTCATCAGTCGCTAAGCTGTCGCGGCTTTCAAGGCCGCATACTAGCACGCTGTCATGGCGCGGGCTGGCGGCGCAATCCATCACACGCAGGACCATATCGTAGACATGAGTGACTCGATCGAGCGGGTAAGCCCCAATGCGGGCCGCCTGGAAGATGTTGTAAGCCTGCTGCTGCAAGAGGCCGCCAAGCACGGTGTCGATCAGGCGGAGGCGGCAGCAAGCCACGAGCTCGGCTTGTCCGCTACCGCGAGACTTGGTGACGTCGAAAACCTCGAGTACACCAACGATCGCGGCGTTGGCATCACGGTGTACATTAATTCCTGCAAGGGCAGCGCGAGCACCTCTGACTTCGCGCCGGAGGCACTGCAGGAAGCAGTACGCAAGGCCTGCTCGTTTGCGAAAAGTACTGCAGCGGACAAACACTCGGGTCTCGCTGATGCCAGGTTGATGGCGACCGAATTTCCAGACCTCGAGCTCGCGCACGATTGGCCGCTGGATGCCAAGGAGGCGATCCGGCTGGCGATCGAATGCGAAGACGCCGCGCGCAAAGCGGATGAGCGCATCGAGAATTCTGACGGTGCGACAGTCGGCAGTTCCGAAGGCGTCAGAGCCTACGGCAACTCCCATGGATTTCTGGCGAGCTATCGCAAGACCAGTCACAGCATGAGCTGCGTTGTCCTCGGCCGGCACGGCGACGATATGCAGCGCGATTACTGGTACACAACCTCGCGCGATCCTGCGACCCTGTTAAGCACGCGCGAAGTGGGTGAAGAAGCAGCGCGCCGCACGGTTGCAAGACTCGGCGCGCGCAAGATCAAGACGACAAATGCGCCGGTGTTATTCGCGCCTGAACTCGCACGCGGCTTTATCGGCCATGCGATCGGCGCATTGAGTGGTGGCGCGCAGTATCGCCACGCATCGTTCCTGCTTAACGCGGCTGGTGAGAAGCTCTTTCCTGAATTCGTGCAGATCCACGAACAGCCGCACCTTAAGCGGGCGATGGCGAGCGCCAACTATGATGCCGAAGGCGTTGCGACCCGCGAACGCGAGCTCGTTGTCGACGGTGTGATCAAAGGCTACGTATTGAGTTCCTACTCCGCGCGCCGACTCGGGCTGGCGACAACCGGCAATGCAGGCGGCACGCACAACCTCGTCGTACCCGGCAATGCGGGCGACAAGCACGACATCATTGCGTCGATGAAGCGCGGCCTGCTGGTTACCGAGCTCATCGGTCAGGGCGTAAACGCGGTGACCGGCGACTATTCGCGCGGCGCAGTTGGCTTCTGGATCGAGAATGGCGCAATCCAGTACCCGGTGCACGAAGTCACGATCGCCGGCAACCTGCGCGATCTGTATGGGCGCATCAGCGCCATCGGCAATGATCAGGATCTGCGCGGCGGCATCCGTTGCGGCTCGCTGCTGGTTGACGATATGACAATCGCGGGCGCCTGAGCGCTAGGAAGAATTTTCGTTCGGCTCAACGAACTGCGCGAGGCTGACATCGGCGAGGGTATCCGCAATCGCCGCGTCAAGACGCGCCGCCAGCTGATCAACCTCCGGGGTCCAGCATGGATCACGATACGAACCGGTCTCACCGCCCTCGCGAACGATACTGACAATGTCGTGCAGGCTGGTCAGTGCCAGATCGCGGCCCGGGATCAACATTTCGTTCTCGGTCGTCAGCAGCAAACCCGCCCGTTCCAGTTGCATGATCACAGGTGCGAGTGCCAGTGTCGGAATTTTCAGACTGCTACTGATATCAATCAGTTTGATGTTATTGCCTGGCTCACGGAATGCTTTGCCCACGAGGTACATGATGTTGAGCGCAAGGCGTTCCCTGACGCTGTTTGACAGTCGCGGCTCTCGCCGTCCGAGGCGCAGGTAAGCCGGCTTCTGGAAGTAGAACGCGATTTGCGCGCCAATCAGCAGCACTAGCCAGTTCAGGTAGAGCCAGATCAACGCCATTACCGCAACGGCAAAGCCGCGGTAAACAACCGGTATGCGTGATGATTCCGCTTCAACAACAAACGACGTAAAAAACGCACCCATCGACACCCACATGAAGCCGCCGACAAAGCCGCCCAGCAGCGCCGCCGACAGCTTGACCGGCGTGTTGGGCAGGTACTTGTACAAAAACGTAAAGAAAATAGTGATGACGAAATAGGGTGTGAGCTTGGCAAATACCACGACGAACGGACTGAGTACCTTGCTGCTTAATAGCCATTGCATCATGTTGTCACTCTGGATTGACGCAATGATGCCGAGTACGGCAAACACGGCAACCGGACCGATCAGCAGGATGATCGTGTATTCAGTAAAGCGCCGGGCGAAGCTGCGCGGTTCGCTGACATACCAGACGTAGTTAAAACTCTCTTCGACTTTTTGCACCATCGAAATCGCGGTATAGATAAAGAACGCCAGACTGATGCCGCCGAGCAAACCGCTGTTGACATTTTTGACGAGCTCCATGATCTCGTTGCCGATTTGTTTGCCCTGGTCACCGAGTGGTGTCAGGAAGTCGTACAGGAAGGGCTCAAGCTGCTCGTGCACGCCAAAGCCTTTTAACACTGAAAAACTGAAGGCAATTAGCGGCACGATGGACAACAGTGTCGTGTACACGAGACTCATCGAGCGCAGCGTTAATTGTCCGTAGATAATGTCGCGCGCAATGCCATAGACATAACGCAACAAGGTCGCAATGAAGCGTCCGGCACGGCCCTTGTTCTGCAGGTGATCGCCCCAGACCGTTTTTTCGATGGTGTCGTTGATTATCGGCAGCACAGCCGTGTCCTTCTGTCGCAGGGGCGATATTTTTCGCATGTTAATCTGTCGCGACGCCCAGTGTGCAACCTGAGAACGGGAAACGCCAGAATGCCTCTACAATATCCGGAGCGTATCGTCTGCCTTACAGAAGAAACGACGGAGACGCTCTACCTGCTCGGCCAGGAAGAGCGCATCGTCGGCATATCAGGGTTCACCGTGCGGCCGCCCAGGGCGCGCAGGGAAAAGCCAAAAGTCTCGGCGTTTACCAGCGCAAAGATCGACAAAATCCTGGCGTTGCGGCCCGACCTCGTGCTCGGCTTCTCGGACCTGCAGGCGGATATCGCTGCCGCGCTGATTCGGCAGGGAATTCCGGTGCACGTTTTCAACCAGCGTTCGGTCGAAGAAATTCGCACGATGATTGCGATGCTTGGCGGCATGGTGGGTGCAGAGGCGCAGGCCTCGTTGCTGCTGGCGGAGCTCGACGAAAATATCGCCACTGCGCGTGCTGCCGCTGCGCGCCTGACACGCCGCCCGCGCGTGTACTTCGAAGAATGGGATGAACCACCGATCAGCGCGATTCGCTGGGTATCTGAGTTGCTTGGCATCGCCGGTGGCGACGATTGTTTCCCGGAGCTCGCCGCCGAGTCGCTCGGCAAGAATCGAATCATTGCAGACCCGCTGGAGATCGCACGACGCGCCCCCGACATCATTATCGGATCCTGGTGCGGCAAAAAATTCCGTCCCGAAAAAGTTGCTGCGCGCAGCGGCTGGGAATCCGTGCCAGCCGTGTTGAGCGCGCACATTTACGAAGTGAAATCGTCGTTGATTCTGCAGCCGGGGCCGGCTGCGTTAAGTGATGGCCTGTGCGAACTGAGCCGCATCATCGAGACCTGGGATCAGCGCCACTGATCCGTAGCGATGTATCAGGCGGTGAGCAGCTGCAGTACTTCTGCGTATTTTCGCGCCGTGTGCGCGATAACCTCGTCAGGCAACTCGGGTCCCGGCGCGGTCTTGTCCCAGTCCAGCGTCTCCAGATAGTCGCGCACAAACTGCTTGTCGTAGCTTGGCGGGCTGATCCCCGTGCGATATTCCGCTTGCGGCCAGAAGCGCGACGAGTCCGGCGTCAGCATTTCGTCAATGACGTACAGCGTCCCGTCCTCATCCAGGCCAAATTCGAACTTGGTATCTGCCACGATTATGCCGCGGCTTGCCGCATAGTCGCTGGCGCGCCTGTAAATTTCGAGCGTTGCGGCGCGCACCTTGTTTGCCAGCGTTTCGCCAATCAGCTCACAGGTTGTCGCGAAATCAATGTTGATGTCGTGATCGCCGACATCGGCTTTGGTTGCCGGAGTAAACAAGGGCTGTGGAAGTTTTGCTGCCTGTTCGAGACCCGGCGGCAATGTGTGACCGCAAACCGCACCGCTGTCGCAGTAGTCACGCCAGCCCGAACCAATCAGGTAACCACGCACGACGGCTTCGATCGGCAGCGGTTGCAGTCGGCGCACAATGATCGAACGTCCAGCGAGCGGGGCGCGAACCTGCGGATCGTCGATAACATCGCGAAGCGCGATGTCTGACAGGTGATTCGGCAGTACGCCTGCCATTTTTGCAAACCAGAAGTTCGACAGCTGCGTCAGCACCCGGCCTTTACCCGGTACCGGGTTTGGCAGTATCACATCAAACGCGGATAGGCGATCCGTCGTGACGATAAGCAGGTGAGTGTCATCAACGGCGAAGATATCGCGCACCTTGCCGCGCGCAATGAGCGGCAGCGAAGGGACGTTTGCTTCAAAAACAGCGCTGTTATCGTGATGCATTCTGGTTGAGTGTCGCCGCAGGCCATGAAGGGGGGAATGATGGCGTTTCACCATGGCAGGGGCAAGCCGTGTCTATAGGAATCAACGCACCGTCCCGTTAGCATTGGCCGCTGGCAGGCGCGGAGACAAACAAGGCGGATGACGCACTGGGGCAAAGTAATCGGCGTAGTGGCGGGGCTGGCCACCGGGCGTCCGTGGCTGGCGCTCCTCGGTTTGTTGCTCGGCCACCAGTTTGACCGCGGTTTTGCCGCGCGATTCTCGAAGCTTGGCGCGGAGGACGTGCGCGTCGATCGCCTGCCGCCCAGCTTCATCCAGCCCCTGTTTGAGGTCATGGGGCATCTCGCGAAAGTCGATGGCCGCGTCAGCGAGGATGAAATTCGCGCGGCGCGCAGCCTGATGCACAGGCTCGGGCTGCGGCCAGAGAATGTCCGGCAGGCGATCGGCTGGTTCCAGAGCGGCAAGCAAAGCTCGTTTCCCTGGCAGACCGCGGTGCGCCGCATGCGGCGCGATAGCGGCCGATCGGCGGAGATGCGGCGACTGTTCATGCATTTGCTGCTTGAAATGGCGCTGGCGAAGGGTGGCCTGCATCGCCGCGAACGCAGCCTGCTGTGGGCGATCTGCGGCGAACTCGATATCGGTCGGGTGGAACTCACGCAATTGGAAGCGATGTTGCGGGCGCAGCGCGGCTTCCGTTCGTCTCCCGCAGGCAACGCTGACAGTCAGCGCGTCGAGGCGGCGTACGCGACGCTGGGCCTGTCGCAGAGCGCCAGCAACGACGAGATCAAGAACGCCTACCGGCGCCTGATCAATCGCAATCACCCGGACAAACTATCGGGCAGCAACCCGGATGATCAGCAAATCGCCATCGCGCAAAAACGGACGCGCGACATTCGCAGTGCCTACGAAATGCTCAAAGCGCGACGAGCAATCCGCTAGTCGCGGCATCGTGAAAAGCTGCGTGGCTTTGGGTAGAGTGCAGGGCTCAGGTTACATCGACTCACACCTTCAGGAATCTGCCTCATGGAAGCCATGATCGCGCCCTCCATTTTGTCCGCCGACTTTGCGCGCCTTGGCAATGACGTCAAAGCTGTGCTCGACGCCGGTGCCGACATCGTGCATTTCGACGTGATGGACAACCACTTTGTGCCCAACCTGACTTTCGGGCCGATGATATGCGATGCCTTGCGCAGCTACGGCATCGAGGCGCCGATCGATGTGCACCTGATGGTCGAACCGGTCGACCGGCTAATCCCGGATTTCGCACGCGCGGGCGCGAACTACATTTCGTTTCACCCGGAGGCGAGCAGTCACGTGCACCGCAGTCTTGGTCTGATCCGAGAGAACGGCTGCAAGGCCGGTTTGGTGTTTAATCCCGCGACGCCGCTCACCTGGCTGGATCACGTAATTGAAGACCTCGACATGGTGCTGATCATGTCGGTGAACCCGGGTTTCGGCGGACAGAGTTTCATTCCGTCGTCGCTGGATAAATTGCGCGAAGCCCGACGCATCATTGATGCGAGCGGCAGGCCGATTCGGCTGGAAGTCGATGGCGGCGTTAAAACCGACAATATTGCAAAGATTGCAGCCGCGGGCGCCGATACGTTTGTTGCCGGCTCAGCTATTTTCGGCAGCGCAGACTACGCCGCCACGATCGCGACGATGCGCGCGGAGATTGCGAGTAGCGTTTGAGTTTGTCGCCGGGCGGCTAGCGATTCGGTCGCGCGCCGAATACGACAATTGTCTTGCCGCTTGCGGATACGAGACCCTGATCTTCCAGCACCTTCAGTACACGTCCGGCCATTTCACGTGAACAGCCGACGAGCCGGCTGAGTTCCTGGCGACTGACCTTGATCTGCATGCCGTCCGGATGCGTCATTGCATCGGGCTCGTTGCAGAGATCCATGATTGCGTGAGCGACTCGGCCGGTTACGTCGACGAACGCCAGGTCACCCAGTTTGCGGTTAGTGCGGTCAAGACGCGTCGCCAGCTGGGTTGCGAGTTCAAACACGAGGCCGGGGCTTTCGCTCGCAATCTGCCTGAAACGTGGATAGGTCATTTCGGCGATTTCGCATTCGGTACGTGTGCGCACCCAGGCGCTGCGCGTCGGCTGTTCGTAGAACAGGCCCATCTCACCGAAAAACTGCCCCTTGTTCAGGTAGGCGAGGACCATTTCGTTGCCGTCTTCATCTTCGATCATGACTTCGACCGAGCCGTCGACGATGTAATACAGCACGTCTGGCAGGTCGCCCGCGTGAATCATCACGGTCTTGGAGGGCACCGTACGTACCCGGCAATAGCTCAGGAAGCGATTAATGGCCGGAACGTCGCTGAGATTCTTCGCGGTTGTTTGCATGTTTGATCCTCGGCGACGCTGCGCCTATCCCCTGATCAGTATCGCCGGCCGGCAAAGGTCAGCTAACTGCGTGATTTAGAAATTAATTAAGCCCGGGATTATATTTAACTAAACACCCGCGCACCAGCTACATTACAACCAGTACGCGCTGCGTTTCATCAGCTGGGCACTGGCCTGCATCAGTTTGCGCAGCGGTGGCGGCAATGGCGTGCCGCCCCGTTGCTCGGCCTGCTTGCCATGAGCAGCCTCTTCTTCGCGCATTTGCTGCACGATTGCGCGGCTGCGTGTGTCATCCGCGGGCAAGCGCTGCAGGTGATCCTGCAGGTGATCGGCGACCTGCCGCTCCGTTTCAGCGACAAAACCCAGCGACCAGCGGTCGCCCAGCACGCCACTTGCGGCGCCGATCGCGAATGCACCGGCATACCACAAAGGGCACAGCCGGCTCGGTCCGGAGCGCAATTCGCGCAGGCGTTGCTCGCACCAGACGAGATGGTCGTGCTCTTCAGCGGCGGCTTCACGCATATGCCTTGCGGTGGCAGGATCACGGGCCATCACAGCATGCCCCTGATAAAGCGCCTGCGCCGCAACTTCTCCCGCGTGATTGACGCGCATCAACCCAGCCGCACGGCGGCGATCACTATCCGCCAGCGGCGGCTCAGGAATGTCGGCAGCGGGGTTAGCGCGGCGGCCGGCCGCAGTCCCGGACGAAGCCGTTTTCAAGGCGTTGTCGACAACGCCCAGCAAGCGGTCCAGAGATGAGAGC
>JBATFU010000045.1:0-11674 GCA_049665065.1 Woeseia sp.
GTACGGCATGGCCGAACTGGAGAAAAAAGGAGCCGGCGCGTTTCTTGCGGTGGCACAGGGCAACGAAAACGACAGTGCAGCAATCGTGCGGCTGCGCTATCGCCCCGGCAAAAAGGTGAAAAAGCCGGTGCTGAGCCTGGTCGGCAAGGGCATCATTTTCGATACGGGCGGCACCAATTTAAAACCGTTTAATTCGATGCTCGATATGCATATCGATATGGGCGGCAGCGCTGTCGCCGTTGGTTCCCTGCTGACCATTACCGAGATGCGACTGCCGCAGGCGGTCGATTGCTGGCTGGCCATCACGGAGAACCGCACAGGACCGCGTGCCTATAAATCGCAGGACGTCGTAACTGCCGCGAACGGCAAGACCATCCAGACCATTCACACGGATGCCGAAGGCCGTATGGCGCTCGCGGATACGCTGCATTTCGCAAGCGAAGACAAGCCTGGCCTGATGATCGATTACGCGACGCTCACCGGCGCTTGCGTCAACGCCGTGACGACGCGCTACAGTGGAGTCTTTACCAATCGGCCGGATCTGCACCCCAAGCTGAAACGTGCCGGCCGCGAAAGCGGTGAGCGCGTCTGGCCTTTTCCCGTCGACAAGGAATTCCTCGAAGAGTTAATTAGCGAGACTGCAGATATCAAGCAGTGTTCGCCGAGTGGTGGCGGCGATCACATTATCGCTGCGACGTTTCTGAATGAATTCGTCGGCAAAGATATCCCGTGGGTGCACGTCGATCTGAGTGCGTGCCTGCGTAAAGGCGGCCTCGGCCATATTCCAACCAATATCACTGGCTTTGGTGTACGCTTCACGATGAATCTGCTACTTGATCAGCAGATGTTAGATCCCGCCGCCTGATCAGCCCCCAGTTGCAGGACTTCCGTGACCGATAAGTTTGCCATCGCCAACCGCTTCCGTGGTTTTCTGCCTGTCGTGGTTGATGTCGAAACCGGCGGCTTCAATTCGCAGACTGATGCCCTGCTCGAAATCGCCTCGGTGATCGTTGAGGCCCAGGCTGACGGCACCTTAACGCGCGGCGAAACGTTTCGGTATCACATCAAGCCTTTTGAGGGTGCCAACATGGAGCCGGCATCAATGGCGGTTAACGGCATCGATCCTGATCACCCTTTGCGCCCCGCGATTGACGAGCGCGATGCTTTGCAAAGAACGTTTCGCGAAGTACGCCGCGCCGTGCGTGAGGCAGGCTGCACGCGCGCTATTCTCGTCGGGCACAACGCGGCTTTTGATCTGGGGTTCCTCAATGCAGCGGTCGAGCGTGCCGCGATCAAGCGTAATCCCTTTCACCCGTTCAGCTGCTTCGATACCGCGACCTTGTGCGGGCTCGCGTACGGTCAAACGGTGCTGGCACGCGCCGTCAAGGCGGCTGGCATGACCTGGGACGAGACCCAGGCACATTCTGCCGCCTACGATGCCGAAATGACGGCCGATATTTTTTGTGACGTGGTAAACCGCTTCCAGCCGGTCTACGAAACGACCGGCGCTCAGAAGGATTGGGAAGCGGTGAAGAACGAGACCGACAGCGCCGGTCTCGGCTAGCACTTATTCTGCAGCGTCAGCGCCCAGCACTTGCTGCAACTCGCCCGAGTTGTACATCTCTACAACAATGTCACAACCGCCGATCAATTCGCCGTTCACGTAGAGCTGCGGAAATGTTGGCCAGTTGGAATACGTCTTCAGGCCCTCGCGAATCTCGGGGTCTTCAAAGATATTCACAAACGCAAAGGGTTTGCCAATTGATTTCAACGCGGCAACCGTCTGGCCGGAAAAACCGCACTGCGGGAAGTCGGGGGTCCCTTTCATGTAAAGAATGACCGGGTTCTCTTTCAGTTGCGCTTCAATTCTTTCGTTTACGTTCACTGTAGTGCTCTCTTGGTTTCTTGACGACGCGGCGTTCTGATATGGAGACGAATACCGCCACCTCAATAGTAATCAGTCGCTAACGACCTCGATTTGGTTATCGACGGACAGAACCCCTTCCGTCCCCCTGGCGATTTGTCCGGCGCGGTCGCGGGCTTCGCGATTACCAACGCTGCCGCGCAGCGTAACGCGATTCGCGTAGGTGTCGACATTGATGCTGAATGCGTTGACGACTTTGTCCGCGATCAGCTTGCTCTTGATCCTGGTCGTCGTTGCACCGTCGCGGGTGACCTGGCCGGCACTGCGTTCGTCCTTGCCGAGCTGGTAGCCGGCGGTCGCCGCACCGCCAACCATCAACGCCGTGCAGCCTGCCGACTGCAAGGCAAATACCAGCAAAATCAACGTGCGCATCGCAATCTCTTGTCCGGCGGGTGGCCCGCGATTGTACGCCAGGGCGGAACAGAGCGGCCAGTTATTCGTTGCGACCTGGCAGCTGCCGCAGGATTGCGCGCTGTTGCTCAGCCGACATGCCTGCCCAGGTAACGATTTCATCCAGCGTCCGGCGACAGCCAAGACAAACGTTTTGTTCATTCAGCGTACAGACGCGGTTGCACGGGGATGGCGGGTAACCGCTGCGTGGACTCTGCGCTGGCGGCACCGGCCTCACTTCGCGTACACCTGCGCGAAATATTCATTTTTCATATATTTTTCAATTATTTAAATTGCATTCATTGGCGGGCAGCGGCGCGCTCGGCGGCATGATTGGTACAGGATTTTATGCCCGGCAGACCCTATAATAGGCGCCGGCGCCAGACGGGTGCCACCGCTCCCCCGGAAAGCTGACGAGCGATACTAACGATAAATCCCCAGGGAGAAAATCAGAATGAACCCTTTGAATTCCATTATGGGCACCATTGTTGCCGGCCTCGTAATCTCGATAGTCATCGTGTTCGCGACGATGGGCTCTCACATTGTCGGTGCGATGGCGGTGAACTCGATCATCATCTGGGCACACGTTTTTTCCGGCATCGTCTGGATTGGCCTGCTCTACTACTTCAACTTCGTACAGGTTCCAGCACTCGGCGACGCTGCGAAAGACACAGGCGGCCCGGGCGGCGCCGGCATCAGCAAATACATCGCGCCGCGCGCATTGCTGTGGTTTCGCTGGGGCGCCCTGTTTACCTGGCTGACCGGCGCTGCATTCCTGTTGCATCGGGGCATGCTGGACGATGCCTTCGCATTGGGACTGCTCACCGATCCCGTCAATCCCTACGCACTGACAATCGGCGTTGGCGCCTGGTTGGGCACCATCATGCTGTTCAACGTCTGGGTGCTGATCTGGCCAAACCAGAAGAAAGTTCTCGGCATGGTTGAAGCGAGTGCGGATGAAATTGCCAAAGGCAAGCGCATTGCATTTCTCGCCTCGCGGACCAACACGATGCTCTCCATCCCGCTGATCATGAGCATGGTTGGCGCCGGACACGGCTGGTTCATGTAAGCCCTGCCGCCATGCAACACAACAAGCCCGGCCGTGTGCCGGGCTTGTCGTTGGGGAAATCGCAATGCACAGAGCAATGCAAAAAACCGTGCAACAAAACGTTGCCGCAGCGCTCGCCGAAGATGTTGGCAGTGGTGACCTGACGGCCGCATTGCTGGATGAAGATACAGCGGCAACCGCCACAATTATTGCGCGCGAGAATATGACGCTAGCGGGCCAGCCGTGGGTAAACGAAGTGTTTCGGCAACTCGACGCACGCGTGGAAGTCGACTGGGCCGCCGCCGACGGTGATGTCATCGCAGCCGGCGGCACGGTATGCGCGTTGACAGGTCCTGCACGTGCTCTGTTAACCGGCGAGCGAACCGCACTGAATTTCCTGCAGACTTTATCCGCAACGGCGACAGCAACGGCCAAATACGTTGCCGCTGTTGCACACACCAATGCGCGAATCCTGGATACACGCAAGACCATTCCAGGCCTGCGCTGCGCGCAGAAGTACGCGGTGCGCTGTGGTGGTGGCATGAACCATCGGCAGGGATTGTTCGACGCCATCCTGATCAAAGAGAATCATGTCGCTGCGGCAGGCGGCATCACTGCAGCGGTCGCGGCAGCACGCAAAGTCAATAATGAAGTGCTTCTCGAAGTCGAGGTCGAGACACTGGCGCAACTGCGTGAAGCGCTTGCGGCAGGCGTGCAGCGAATTCTGCTGGATAACTTTGACCGCAAGGGTCTTGCCGAGGCAGTTGCACTGAATCGCGAGATCGGTGCGCCGCCGGCTGAGCTTGAGGCCAGTGGCGGACTGACACTGGACGAATTACGTGCCGTGGCCGAAACCGGCGTCGATTACATCTCGACGGGCGCGATAACGAAGCACGTGCACGCAATCGACCTGTCGATGCGCTTCAAATAACGCGCCGAGTCAGGCGACTGCCCGGGTTACCCGTTTCGGTTCTGACACGCCGTAGCCCTGCGCATAGTCGACGCCCATGCCGCGCAGCATCGTGATGATTTCTTCGTTTTCGGCAAACTCGGCGATAGTCTGCTTGCCGGTCAGGTGCCCAATCTCGTTGATGGAACGGACCATTTCGCGATCGATCGGGTCGTGCAGGATTTCCTTCACGAAACTGCCGTCGATCTTCAGGAAGTCTACCGGGAAGTGTTTCAGGTAACCGAACGATGACAGGCCCGTGCCAAAATCGTCCAGCGCGAATTTGCAGCCGAGCTCTTTGAGCGCATTGATAAAGCGGTTCGCCTGCGAGTAGCTGGCGATCGCCGCCGTTTCGGTGATCTCGAAACAGAGCTTGGTCGCGTCGAGACCGCTGCGCTGGAATTGTTCGATAACAAACGGCAGGAATTTTTCATCGCCGAGGCTTTGACCGGACAGGTTGATGGAACACAGCGACAGGCGCTCGCGTTCGTCAGCCTCTGACACGAGCCAGCGAAATGCATTCGTGATCACCCAGCGGTCGATATTCGGCGTAATGCCGTAGCGCTCTGCCGCCGCAATAAACAGCTCCGGCGAGATGATGCCGCCCTGCTCGTCGCGCATGCGCAGCAGGATTTCATAGTGAGCGCCGTGATCTTCGACCTGCAGAGGCTGAATGGTCTGCCGGAACAACTCGAAGCGATTTTCTTCCAGCGCATTGTTGATACGTGCAGCCCACTGCATCTCGCGGCGCCGGCGCATCAGGTCGATGTCGTTTTCCTGGAAACTGTGAATGCGGTTGCGACCGGCTTCCTTGGCAGCGGCGCAGGCACTGTCGGCGGCACTCAGCAAACTGGCAACGTCTTCGTTCTCGGACGTGATCGGCACGACGCCGATGCTCACCCCAAGCCGGAAACTGCGGTCGTCCCACATGAACTTGAACTCGCCGATGGTGACGCGCAAAACCTCGGCCGTCTGCATGGCCTCTTCAAGGCTGCAGCTTTCCAGCAATACGCCGAACTCGTCACCGCCGAGCCGGGCGAGCGTATCGCGCCAGCGAATTTTTGATTTCAGCAGCGCGCCCAGCTGGCCCAACAGCTGGTCACCGGCGTTGTGTCCGCAGGAGTCGTTAACAATTTTGAACTGGTCGAGATCGAGGTAAAGCAGTGCGTAGGATGTCTCACGTGCACGCGCACTTTTCAATGCGCGCTCCAGGCGATTCTCGAACTCACGGCGATTGACGAGACCGGTGAGGATATCGTGGCTCGCGTGATAACTGAGACGCCGATTCAGCTCGCGGGATTCGCTGACGTCATGGAAGACCAGTACCCCGCCCGTCACGTCGCCGCGCCCGTTGCGTATCGGCGATGCCGTGCTCTCAATGTATAGCTCATTGCCATCGCGGCGAATCAGCAGCGTTGGCCGTACGGACTTGATCGGCCGGTTGCGGCGCATTGACACTGCCAGCGGATTCTCGAGCGGCTCGCAGGTTTCTTCGTGGAACCCGCGAAACACTTCATCGACCGGCCGGCCGTTCGCATCGTCAACCTTCCAGCCAGTGAGTTCTTCGGCGATCGGGTTGATGTATTCGACAAGGTTTTCCGCATTGGTCGTGATGACACCGTCACCGATTGACCGCAGCGTGATCTGTGCGCTTTCCTTTTCCCGAAACAAGGCTTCTTCGTACAGCTTGCGCTCGGTGATATCGACTTCGACGCCAAGCAAGCGAATCAGGCGGCCGTGGTCATCCTGGCGCGCCTTGGCACGGCTCGTCATCCAGCGCCATTCGCCGTTCTGGTGCTTCATGCGATGCACGGATTCGAAAAACGGCGACTTGCCTTCCAGGTGCTCACGCATTTTGGCCTGCACCCGCGCCATGTCGTCCGGGTGTACCAGCCGATACCAGTCCGGCAACACATCGGTCTGATCGTCATAACCGAGCATCGCTTTCCAGCGCCGCGACAGGCGAATTTTCTTGGTGTCGCCGTCAAAGTCCCAGATGCCGTCGTTGGCGGTGAGACTGATCAGCTCATTGCGTTCTTCAAGCTCATCGAGAATTTCCTTGGTGCGCATGCGCTCAAGGCCGGACGCAAGGGACGTACCGATAAGCTTGATCAATAAATGTTGATTCGCATCCCAGGCGCCGACCGGACGCTCGTTCGCGACCGCGAGAAATCCTGCCATCTCGCCCCGAATACTGAATCCGATAGTCAGGCAGGAGCCGATCGACAATTCGGCGAGCCGGGCAAACTCTTCGGCAGCCCCGGCCGGCGCATCGTCCGTGCCGGCAATCTCGACAACGCGCAGGTGTCCAAGGCGCTGCATCAGCCACGGCCAGTTGTCGAGGGAATCTTTGCTCAACGCCTGCGGGTTGCAGGCACAGAATACCGAGCTCGATGCATAAACCGCACCGATGGCATCGGTCTTGTTATCGATCAGCGCGAGAAATGCGGCATCGCATCCAAAGGCATCAGGCAGCTCGGCAATGTTGTCGCGCAGCTGATCCTCGAAACTGGCGCGATCGAGTTGCTGCAGATTGACCGCGATCTTGGTTTGCAAGGCATCGGCCGAGCCGCGCGTGCGTTCCCCTGCGCGAGGCCGCCTGCGTTGGGCTGAAAAGCTCTTGTTGTCGTCGCCGCCAGAGGGGTCCGTCATGCAATCGCCGCTTGCCGTGGAAATTCAGATTTTTTGTTTTGCGACTGCGAGCCGCCGTGTCGCTGGCATTCTGACACGATCATGCAGGAATACAAGATAAGTGATTGTATTTTTGCATGTTCTGAGCAGAGATCTGTCGTCAAACCGTGACAAATTCGACTGTCCTGTCAACCGTTTGCCGCCGCCGGCGTTGAACTACCCAGACACGCTCGCTTCGTACCTCAAGGAGAACATGATGAAACTGTCCAATGACCGCCTGCCAGGCGGACTGCAAATGACCAAGCCATGGAACTGGGTGGCGCTTATCGTCGTCGCCTGGCTGTTGACCGCCTGTGGCGGCGGTAGCGGCAGCAGCGACATGACCGAAATTCCGCTGCCAGTGTCGGTCTGCGATCCGGCGAATCCCGACACGTTTAGCGAGTGCGGCACGCTGTACGTCGGCCTTACCGATGCCGACGGTGATTTTTTGAGTTACAGCGTTGACGTCGTGTCGCTGCAGTTAGAGAAGGCGAACGGCGCCACAGTAGAGACATTGCCGAGCAACGCGCGCATCGACTTTGCACAGTACGTGGACCTCACGGAATTCGTCACTGCGGCCAACATCCCGCCCGGCACCTATGTTGCCGGCACCATTACGCTGGATTACAGCGATGCCCAGGTCGTGGTGGAAGCGGATGGCGCAGCGAAAGATGCGGTTGTGGTTGACGAGAATGGCAACGCCCTCACACAAAGCACGCTGCGGATCAAGCTCTCCGATCGCAACCAGCTCATCATCACGCGCGGTCGCCCTGCACTATTGACCGTGGACTTCGACCTTGCTGCGTCACACGCAGTCGATATCAGTGAAACGCCGGCGATCGCGACTGCCGAGCCGTTTATCGTTGCTGAAATCGATCCCGTCGACAGCAAGGAGATCCGCGTGCGCGGCCTGTTTGTCGACGCTGACGAAAGCGAGATGACATACACGTTGAGGATTCGGCCGTTTCATCACCGCACGGGCGATTTCGGTCGCGCGACAGTGCACGTGACCGACACTACCGAGTTTGAAGTCAACGAAACCATGTACAGCGGAGCCGAAGGGCTGCGCGCACTCGCCGCTGCCGGCCAGGGTACGCTGACCGTGGCGCAGGGCACGCTGGATGTTGCCGAACGCAAATTCACGGCGAACATCGTACTCGCTGGCAGCAGCGTCCCGGGCAGCGACAGGGACGCCGTCAAAGGCAATATCATTGCACGCGATGGCGATACCCTGACCGTGCGCGGCGGCACGGTAATCTTGAGTGACGAGCGGGCTTTCTTCCGCGACGACATCACCGTCACCGTCGGACCGAATACCCGGGTGTTCAAACGCGGCTCTGACGCATTGCTCGATGCCGGCGCACTGTCTGTCGGCCAGGCGGTCACGATTCGCGGCACGGTAACGGTCAACAACGAAACGGGACTGACGATGGATGCGACCGAGGGTGCCGTGCGCATGCACATCACGCACCTCCTCGGCATCGTCAATGCCACCAATCCCGGGCAGCTCGACATCACGCTGCAGGCAATAGATCGCCGCCGCGTTAGCGTGTTCGACTTCAGCGGCACGGGTCCCAGCGCGGACCTCGATGCCGATCCGGATAACTACGAAGTCGCTACCGGCGCGCTGCCGCTGGATGCACAAATCGCGGGCAGACCGGTTGTTGCTTACGGTTTCCCCAGCGCCTTTGGCATGGCCCCGCCGGACTTCGAGGGCCGCACGCTGGTCGACTATTCCGCTGTGCGCAGCGCGCTGGGTGTGGGCTGGGGCGCCAGTGGCACCATCGCCCCGTTCATCAGCATGAACGCCGAAGGCCTGGTGCTCGACAACTTCAATGAGGACATCGATCAGCGCCATTACATCAAGCAGGGTCCGGTGCTGATTGACCTGACCATGCTGGATGCCGAAACCGTCATTGCGCCGCCTGCGAACGGCCGCACGCTGTACAGCATCAAGACGCGCGACAGCCTGCAACTCTATAAGGATTTCGGCGAGTTCGTCACAGCGCTGGGGGCAAGCCTCAATGGATCGAACGCGGCGCGCGCAATGTATGCACGCGGCCAGTACGACGCGGATGCCAACGTCTTCACCGCCTGGAAGATTGGCATCCTGATCCTGGAGCCTTGAATAGATCCCCGCCCACAATGGCAGGTCCGCCCCGCTCCCTGACCTGAACGAAGGGCACTACCCCGCGCAGCAATGCGCGGGGTTTTTTTTGGGCGCTTCCTGGTACCGTTGCGCGCGATGCGCGGGAACCTGCGACTCAGGACAGCAGCGCAGCGCGTCGCTCGACCAGTGACTGCCAGTTTTCAAGCGAATAGAGCTGCAGATAAGCGGCCGCGAGCCGACCACTCCTGTGCAGCTTTAGCACGGAATCATCGTCCAGCTGCGCGAGTTTTTCGCTGTCGATACTGACGTAGTTAGCCAGCGACTCCTGCTTGTCGCTGCCGGCACGCGTGAACGAAGACTGTTGAGGACACAGCAGGCCCATGTCTTTTAGCACCGTACAGAATTCTGCCGTGCGCCGACGCTCCGCTTCATACTGCGCGCAAAAGCGCATCAACTCTTCAGTCCGTTGCGTCAATTTGCCATCGACAAAAAACGGTTGCTGCGGTTTATCACTGACACAGGCAGCAGCACGATCCAGCGCGACCGCGATACGTCCATTTTGCTCACCGGCGAAAATAAAAGGGTAACAACGCAGGTAAGCGGGCACGTAACGCCCTTCTTCCCACAAACCGTCCTGTACGAAGAGGTTGCGGTCCTCGAGCACGCCAAGCACAGCCACGAGGTACGGGGTTTCCATATTGGTGAAGACGACCGGATAGTCTTTTTGCGCGGCAGCGAGCTCCGGCAAAGTCAGCGGGACCGCCCTGGCCTCGGCAGCAAAATTGTAAGGCCCGGGCTGCGGCGCGATCCCGAGCGCGGCATGCTCCTCGAGCGTCAGGAGCTCAGGTTGCTGAAAAAGGAAAGGGACTGGCGCCGAATTGTCCGCGGCTTTCGCTTGTTTTTCTGACACGGATAACAGGCCTTTTTCTTGCAGAAATAATGGTGCCGGTCAGGCAATCCGCCCTACCCGGCAAAACAAAACCACGCCTGTCGATGCGGATTGATCTTTAGTCCGACCAGTCGGGACCGCGACCAAGCCCACGCGTTGTTCGGCGAAGGCAAATTAATGGTGCCGGTTAGGTGATTCGAACACCTGACCCCATCATTACGAATGATGTGCTCTACCAACTGAGCTAAACCGGCACAGGCCCTGCAAAAGAGCATCCGGGGACGCCCCGGGGGCGCGAGTATAGCGTCGCGGAATGCTCGGCGCTAGCGCCGGCCAGCGAGTCCGATCAGCGCGTCTCGCGTTGATTTCGCAGGCGAATCATCACTTCGACGCTCTCGCGCTCCGTGCCTGCAGGCAGCGGAGGCAGACCGCGCACTTCGATCTGCCCTGCCGGAATGTCGACCAACTCTCCTGAATCGGCGTGGAAAAAGTGGTGATGCGGGTGCGTCGTCGAATCGTAGAACTTGCGGCTCGCGTCGACGTGCAGCTCGCGCACAAGGCCGCGCTCACTGAACAGTTTGAGGGTGTTGTAGACGGTCGCTTTGGACACGCGCCGGCCATCCGCGCGCAAGACATCGATAATCTGGTCCGCGGACATGTGCTGCGGCCTGGCGAGCAGCACCTCGGCCACTTCCAGCCGCTGCGCGGTCGGCAGGATGCCGCGCTCGGTGAGTTTCAACCTGATGTCCTGTCGGACCATGTTTTTACCTGCCAAAGTGCCAAATCTCGTGGCGAAGTATAGCGAATCAACACCTTGCTGGCTGCCGCCGTCCCTGCAAATCGCAAAAAACCGCGCAGTTTCGCGGGCTGCAGCGGGCGCCGCAGCCGTCCAGGATTGGACGTCATCGTTGCCAGAGCCATTATCGTGAATCGCCGGGAAGCCGCCTACAGCCTGTACGAACTGCTGATGACCACCGCGCTGGCCGCCATCGTGCTCGGCATCGGCGTGCCATCGATGGGCAAGCTGGCGGCTGACCAGCGCCTGCGCGCCCAGATTGACCCGCTGTTTCATGCTGTTCATCTGGCACGCAAGGAATCCGTCGTGCGACGGAAGGAGGTCACGCTGTGCGGCAGCCACGATGGCGAGCGTTGCGCCCCCGACTACGACTGGTCCGACGGCTGGCTGCTGTTCGTCAACAGTGACCGGGATCAGCCGGCCGAACGCGATGCCGACGAGACCCTGCTGGCCCGCCACAAAGGCGACAGGCGCGTACAAATAGCGGCGAATCGCCGTGCCTTCAGCCTGCGCTCCACGGAACTGCGTGCAACCAACGGCACGCTGATTTTTTGCGACCGGGCGCGCCGCGCCGCAACGCGTGCGCTGGTCATCAGCTACACCGGTCGGCCACGGGTTGCCCTGCAGGACAGCAACGGCCGAAACTACGTTTGCCCGGATTAAGTTAAATGCGATTCGCAGATTTCGACCGCTTGTCCTGTGTGCCCGGCCGCTTGTCGGGTCAGGCAAGTGCCGGTAAACGGGTCACGTATATTGCGTCCCATGAACAGAAACCCCGAGCAAGGCTTCACCATTTACGAGCTGCTGATCACGATGACGATCATCGGCGTGATTATGACGATCGGCGTACCCGGCATGTCCGAGTTTGTGCAGAACAGCCGAATCTCCAGTGTGTCGA
>JBATFU010000046.1:0-3949 GCA_049665065.1 Woeseia sp.
GTAATAGATAAAGGCGAGGGTTTTGGCTGGGGCAACGAACCCATCAAAATTTACTATAAGAAATGGCCTGACCATGACACCGGTTCGGTGTTCTGGACTTATGAAAGAAACCTGGAGAGAACCAACCCGGACAGGACGGACATTGCCTACCCCGTCTGGGGCAACACCTGGGAGAACCCCGAAGACCCCGGTGAAAAGGGCATAGCGCTCGGCCAGTTGTTCAACTACAACATCAACGTGCACGGCAACATCATGTACCTCACATTCAGAACGGCCGATCCGTCGCAGACTGTCGAGTATGAAATTGACCTGTCAAACAATGTCGATGCTTACGGAAAGGTCGACGAAAAAGATCACCCGCAAGGCTACTCGGGCGATGCCATGTACTTCAAGGCAGGTGCATACAACCAGTGCAGCACGAATGATGACCCTGCAATGTGGTACCCCGCCTGCGCAGGCACGGGAGACTGGGCAACGGACAAAGCGAATGGCGATTACGTCGCTGTTGCTTTCCGGCGCATACAGCTGACCCGTTCTGTCAATCCGAAGAGAAAACGCCAGCGCGAATAATCACCACAGGCAGCGCAGAGTGCTGCGGCACGCGTGGTACTCAGCCTCGTTAGAAATACGTAAAGCAGTAGCTAGTACTCGCAAACTGTTGTTTCCTCATAGCCTACTTGAGAAGTAAATTAAGAAGATGAACTTTCGAGCCAGTTTAGTCGCCAGCTTGCTTGCTGTCACAGGATGTGGAGGCAGCGGGTCATCAGGTACAACCGGCGGCAACACTCCGCCCACGCCGATCCCGCCCGTCCCGGAGACGTCTTGCACCGGCAATAACCTCATCAATGTTATCGCTGCCACGGATAACGGACAGAGCGGTGCTGGCAACGGGCCGGACCGGGCTTTTGATGACAACCTGGATCCTGCTTCGCGTTGGGCATCGCCGGGTGATGCAATGACGATCACCTTTGACCTGGGTGTGCGGTACTTAGTCCGGGAAGTTGGCATCGCGTGGTTTGAGGGGGATCAGCGCGTTGCCTCGTTCAGCGTTTTCTCGTCCGAAGATGGCGTGAATTTTGAGCCATTGCTGGCCGATCAACAATCCTCTGGCGAGACCATAAGTTTTGAACGGTATGACACGCCCGATACGCCGGCCCGGTATATTCGAATAGAAAACTTCGGTAATTCCCTGAATTCGGACAATGCAATAATTGAAGGTACCGCTTTCGGTTGCACCCTTGATACGGCAACGGCGATTTTTGAAGATGGCAATGCAACGGCATCAGACTTCGCCCTCGACTCAGGCGTACCACCAGGGTCGAACTTCGAACTGCTTAGCTGGAAATTGAACACGCCAGCCGACCTCGATGGCAATGGCATTTCCGATAGTCCAAGTGAAACTGACCTGGATAACGGGTTTACGGATGAGTTTTTCTTCACTGGTCCGTCCGGCGGCATGGTATTTCGCTCCACCATTGGCGGCGCTAAAACCTCCGCCAACACCAGTTACACGCGCTCGGAACTGCGCGAAATGCTGCGCCGTGGCAATACCAGTATCAGTACACGGGGCGTGAACCGAAATAACTGGATACTGGGCTACCAACCGGATCCTGGGGTGGCGGTAGGAGGGCGCAACGGCGTGCTGCGCGGTACGCTCGCGGTTAATCACGTCACCGAAACGGGCAATCGCAATCAGCTTGGCCGAGTGATTATCGGGCAAATTCACGCGCAAGATGATGAACCTGCGCGCTTGTACTATCGAAAGTACCCGGAGAACGAGCGCGGGTTTATTTACCTGGCACACGAGATAAGAAACTCGGACGACATTTATTTTCCCGTGGTTGGCCCAGTTAATAGCAACCTGGACAATGCGCCTGTTGATGATGCAAATCCGGCAAATGGCATTGCACTCGATGAGATCTTCTCGTACGAGATCACGCAACAGGATGCTCGCATTGATGTCATTGTAAGGCGCGGTGACAATACCGGGCCGATCATCGGTCACAACTACGTGGATATGCGGCAACAGAACAGTGGCTACAACGTCCCGGATGAGTGGATGTATTTCAAAGCCGGCGCCTATTCACAGAACAGCACAGGCGACGAAGCCGATTTTGACCAGGTCACGTTCTACAAGCTTGAGAATTCTCACGATTTTTAGGAGCGGCTCTTAGATTCGACCAGACTTCGCCGTGGTTCAATGTGTGGTCAAGGGGCTGTTCCCATCGTGTCTTGTACTCAGGGGAGACGATGCGGCCAACTTATAAGTCAAATTGCAATTTGCGTGTGCTAACGTAACTCTCCATGCGCGGCCGATTATCCAAAACACTGGCACTGTTTCTTCCCGGGATCTTTCTGCTCGGTTTCAATATCGGCACCGGCAGTGTTACGGCTATGGCAAAGGCCGGAGCAACCTACGGCATGTCGCTGTTGTGGACCATCGTGGCGTCGTGCCTGGCCACCTATTTCATGATCAACGCTTACGGCAAGTTAACGCTGGTGACCGGGGAAACGGCCCTGCAGGCCTTCCGCCGACACATTCATCCGCTGGTCGGCCTGTTTTTTATCGTTGCCCTGACCGCCGGGGTATGCGGCAGCGTCATGGGTGTGATGGGCATCGTCGCGGAGATCAGTTCCGAGTGGTCAAAGACCCTGATTGATGGTGGCATTCATCCGGTCTGGTTTGCCGCATTTTTTGTCGGGCTGGTTTACTTTATTTTCTGGAATGGCACGACGCAGTTTTTCGAGCGCAGCCTGGCGGTCATCGTTGCGATAATGGCTGCCTGCTTCGTTCTTAACTTTTTCATTTTGATGCCTCCACCGGTTGAGATCGTCAAAGGCCTGGTACCGTCACTTCCCGACGTTCCGCTCGACGAAGGTCGAGGCCCGTTTCTCGTCATTGCATCAATGGTGGGCACGACGGTTTTCTCAGGCCTGTTCATCATCCGCACGACGCTCGTCAAAGAAGCGGGCTGGACGATTGCCGACCTCAAGAAGCAGCGCAATGATGCGATTGTGGCCGTTGGCATGATGTTCGTCATCAGCGGTTCAATCATGGCGGCAGCGGCTGGTACCTTGTTCGTAGAAGGACTGGGCCTCGATAACGCGTCACAAATGATCGGTTTGCTGGAACCCCTGGCCGGTTCGTTCGCCACGGCGATATTTGCCTTTGGTATCGTCGCTGCGGGCGTCTCGTCTCAGTTCCCTAATGTTCTGATGCTGCCCTGGCTGCTGTGCGACTTTAACGAGTCAGAACGAGACATGACATTGCCGCGGTATCGCGTCATCGTCCTAGCTATTTCATTGCTCGGACTGGTAGTGCCGATCTTCGAAGCACGGCCTGTGTTCGTCATGATCATCTCCCAGGCCTTCAACGCCGTTATCCTGCCCGTGACGGTTGCCTGTATTATGTACCTCGGAAACCGGCGGGACCTCATGGGCGAGCATCGCTTTTCAATTGCGTCCAATGCCGTACTCATCGCGATCCTGCTGTTCTCGTTCGTTACTTCCTCAATGGGCATCCGCGGTGTCTGGCAAATCATCGCATCCTGAATGCTCGCAGCTGTTGCTCCCGACAAAGGCACTGACACCATTTGGCTTTTCAATTAGTAATCTTTGACTGCGATGGGGTGCTGGTTGATAGCGAAAAGCTGGGCAACGACACCCTCGCAGAGGTTTTAGCGATTTATGGGCACAAGATTTCAGGCGAGGAATTAAAGAGTCGCTTTCGAGGGACCAAGTTCGCGAAATGCCTTGAGACTCTTGAGCGCGAGACCGGAATAAAGCTACCCGGGTCTTTCGAGGCCGATTTCAGGCAGCGCGCGTCAGCGGCATTTCGGGCGCAGCTTCAACCTGTCGAGGGGGCGCTGCGACTTGTCGAGTCGCTTCTAATTCCCTTTTGTGTCGCGTCCAGTGGCCCAAGAACGAAGATTGAGGAAAACCTGCGGAC
>JBATFU010000047.1:0-12241 GCA_049665065.1 Woeseia sp.
AGTCAGGTGGTTGCACATACGGGACGGCTTCGCCGCTCCGTATGTTCTTCGCAAAGAGGCGGGGATTGCGGCAGGCATTAGATAGAGACAGCGGACCCTTCGATTGAATCGGGTGGGGCGCGATAGATGGATCGGACGCTTCGTTTGTTGGGAAGTGGTTCGCGATAGGAAGATCGGACCCTTCGTTTAGTTCGGGGTAGCGTGCGTTAGACGCATTAGGCGCTTCGTTTGGTTGGAGGGTGCAGCGCGAGGATTGGAATGGGCGCTTCGTTCCGTGGGAGTGGAGCGCGATACTAGGATCGGACTTCGGGCCGACGTAGAGACAAGTGTAGGTATAGATAGTCGGAGCGGAAGCTACGATTTTTCACGCCATTAAGGCGTCTAGAGTTGAGATATTTTTAACATGGCAACAAACCAAAACATCCGAATTCGCCTGAAGGCGTTCGATCATCGCCTGATCGACAATTCAGCACGCGAGATCGTGGAAACCGCCAAGCGCACCGGCGCGACGGTCAAGGGCCCGATTCCGCTGCCAATGAAGATGGAGCGTTTCACGATCCTGATTTCGCCGCACGTCAACAAGGACGCGCGCGACCAGTACGAGATTCGTACCCACAAGCGCCTGATGGACATCGTGGACCCGACCGACAAGACGGTTGACGCCCTGATGAAGCTTGAACTGCCGGCTGGCGTAGACGTTCAGATCAAACTGAACTGAGCGATCCGGCCCGTCGCCCGGCTGTTGGCCGGGTTGCGGGCAGGCAGAAAAAAGCCGCGATTCTTATCCCGAAACCCCTTGCTACGGCAAGGCACGTGGGTATAATGGCGGGCTCGTCTGAACCAGGCCGTCCCGGGAGTCGGCCAGGCATCAGAGGCAACGCAAGGTCTAACCGCCCCGTTGCTGGCATACAGGTCGCCGGATAACCCGAAGGCGACTCGGCAAATCCCGGAATTCCGGTTTTACCGGACTCAGGGTCAGCTCTAGAGCAGTCGAATCAGGACGATTCGCGCGATAGCTGGCCCTTTCGCGTGTTTGAAGGATACGCGAAGAACGGCCAAGAGCGATCGAGGCCACAGCAGCTTCGGCCAATCGAAGTCGAAGTGAAGAAGATACTGACAGACAGATAAACCGTATTTAGAGAGTCGTCGGCCAATCGAAGTCGGCGCGAGGTTTTTGAGATGACAATGGGTCTTGTTGGCCGCAAGTGCGGCATGACACGTGTCTTTACGGACGACGGTGATTCAATACCGGTAACCGTAATCGAGGCACAACCAAATCGCGTCACCCAGGTGAAGACTGTGGAGGCCGATGGTTACCGTGCATTGCAGGTAACCACGGGTTCGCGTCGCGCCAGCCGGGTTGTGAAGTCCGCTGCGGGTCACTTTGCTGCTGCAAAGGTTGAGGCCGGCGATATCGTTTCCGAGTTCCGCCTCGACGACACCGACACCGGTGAATTTGAGCTTGGCGCCGAACTTAAGGTAGAGCTTTTCGAAGCTGGCCAGAAAGTCGATGTTATCGGCACCTCGATCGGTAAGGGCTTTGCCGGCGCGATCAAGCGCCACAACTTCAGCATGCAGGACGCGACGCACGGTAACTCGGTGTCGCATCGTGCTCCCGGCTCCATTGGCCAGAACCAGACGCCGGGTCGCGTGTTCAAGGGCAAGAAGATGTCCGGTCACATGGGTAATGTGCGCCGCACCATGCAGAACCTCGAGGTTGTGCGTGTTGATGCGGAACGCAACCTGCTCCTGATCAAGGGCGCTGTCCCGGGTCATGCGGGCGGCAGCGTTATCGTGCGTCCCGCGATCAAGGGCAAGAACAAGAGCAAGAAGGGAGCTGCCTGATGAAACTGAAGATGCAGGGCAGTGGTTCCGTCGACGTTGCTGACAGCGCGTTCGCTGCGGATTTTAACGAACCGTTGATTCACCAGGTGGTAACGGCATTTTTGGCTGGCGCCCGTGCGGGTACCAAGCGCCAGAAGAACCGCGCCGACGTTCGCGGTGGTGGTACGAAGCCGTGGAACCAGAAAGGCACCGGTCGTGCCCGTGCAGGTACCATCCGCAGCCCGATCTGGGTTGGCGGTGGTCGCACGTTTGCAGCGCGCCCGCGTGACTTCAGCCAGAAAGTGAATCGCAAGATGTACCGTGCTGCATTGCGCTCGGTATTTTCTGAACTCATTCGTCAGGATCGTTTGGTGGTAACCGAAGGCATCCAGATGCAGGCACCGAAGACCAAAGACATGGTCGCGTTGCTGAAAAAACATGACGTCAGCAATGTGCTGATCATCAACGAGGCGTTCGACGAGAACGTGTTCCTGTCGGTGCGCAACCTGCCAAACGTTGGCATTTGCGATGCGTCGTCGATTGACCCGGTAGTACTGATGCGTTTTGAGAAGGTGCTTATCACCCTGCCAGCGCTGAAGCTGATTGAGGAGCGCCTGTCATGAGCCAGGCATTACGTCAGGAGCGGCTGATGACGGTGATCGAGGGGCCACACCTCTCGGAAAAAAGCACCAACGTCGCTGAAGCCAGCAACCAGGTTGTCTTCCGTGTTCGCACGGATGCGACGAAAGCCGAAATCAAGAAGGCCGTCGAACTGTTGTTTGAGGTCAAGGTAGATGGCGTCACCGTGGTTAATGTACGCGGCAAGATCAAGCGTCATGGCCAGACTTCCGGTCGTCGCGTTAACTGGAAGAAGGCGTACGTCACTCTGGCCGAAGGCAGTCAACTCGACTTCCTTGGCGTTGAGTAGCGGACTCGCGAACTAAAAGACGGTAGAGAATCATGCCATTACATAAATCGAATCCGACTTCAGCGGGCCGCCGCTTCCAGGTAGCTGTCAAGACGCCTGGTCTGCACAAGGGCAAGCCGCACGCGGCACTGCTGGTCAAGAAGTCTAGGTCGGGCGGTCGCAACAACACCGGTCGCATCACCGTGCGTCATCATGGCGGTGGTCACAAGCAGCATTACCGCCTGGTGGATTTCAAGCGGGACAAGGACGGCATTCCGGGCGTGGTAGAGCGCCTTGAATACGATCCGAATCGCAGCGCGCACCTCGCACTGATCAAGTACGCCGACGGCGAACGCCGTTACATTCTCGCGCCGAAGGGCGTTGAGGCCGGCACGCCGATCATGAGTGGCGAAGAAGCGCCGATTAAGCCCGGCAACGCGTTACCGCTGAAGAGCATTCCGGTGGGCACCATGGTGCACAACATCGAAATGAAGCCAGGCAAGGGCGGCCAGATGGCACGGTCTGCCGGTGCGGCAGCGCAGTTTGCTGCAAAAGAAGGCGAGTACGCGACATTGCGTCTGCGTTCCGGCGAAATGCGCCGGGTGCACACCGAATGTCGCGCAACGGTTGGCGAAGTCGGTCACGGCGAGCACAACCTGCGCAAGCTCGGCAAAGCCGGTGCCAAGTGCTGGCGCGGTGTTCGTCCGACGGTACGTGGTGTTGCCATGAACCCGGTTGATCATCCGCACGGTGGTGGTGAGGGCCGCACATCAGGTGGCCGGCATCCGGTCAGCCCATGGGGCACGCCGACCAAGGGTTACAAGACACGCTCTAACAAGCGTACTGACAACATGATCGTTCGCCGGCGCAAGCGTAAGAAGTAGATCGGCGTACGTTAGGAAGCAGGACGAATTAGCAAGATTCAGATTGAAGTTCGTCGAAGTATCAAAGTTTATAGGAGCTGGTAGTAGTGCCACGTTCAGTGAGAAAGGGCCCGTTCGTTGATTCGCATCTGGCCAAGAAAGTAACGGCAGCGGCCGCCAAGAATGACCGTCGTCCGATCAAGACCTGGTCGCGTCGTTCAATGGTGCTGCCGGACATGGTCGGCCTGACGATTGCCATTCATAACGGACGTCAGCACGTGCCGGTCCTCGTTTCTGAAAATATGGTTGGCCACAAGCTGGGTGAGTTCGCGGTAACGCGCACCTACAAGGGCCACTCCGGCGACCGCAAGACCTAAGGAACTGACATGCAAGTTGCAGCAACACTTCGATACGCACGCATTTCGCCACAGAAATGTCGCCTGATGGCTGATGCCATTCGCGGCAAGAGTGTGGACGAGGCGATCAAGACCTTGACGTTCACGCCGAAGAAAAGCGCGCAGATCGTGAAGAAAGTTCTGGAGTCGGCTATCGCCAACGCTGAGCACAATCACGGCGCTGACATTGACGAGCTGAAGGTATCGACGATCGAAGTAAATGAAGCGCCGACGTTTCGTCGCTTCCGCGCACGTGCGAAAGGTCGTGGCGCGCGCATCATCAAGCGCAACAGCCACATTACGATTCGCGTCGGCGACGAATAACGGAATATAGCGAGAGATTTATGGGTCAGAAAGTACATCCAACAGGCATACGTTTAGGCATCGTCAAGGACTGGACGTCCAAGTGGTATGCCAACTCGCAGACGTTCCCCGGGTACGTGCGCGATGACAACATCATGCGTGTGTTCATTAAGGAAAAGCTGAAGGATGCGTCCGTTAGCCGCATCACGATCGAGCGCCCGGCGAAGAAAGTGAATATCACTGTCTTCACTGCGCGGCCTGGCATCGTGATAGGCAAGAAGGGCGAAGATATCGAGAAGCTGCGCGAGTCAGTCGCCCGCATGATCAAGATGAACGTCAACGACGTACGCATCAACATCAGCGAAGTGCGCAAGCCAGAGCTCGATGCACAGCTCGTTGCTGAAGGCATTGCGCAGCAGCTAGAGCGCCGTGTCATGTTCCGCCGCGCGATGAAACGCGCTGTAACGAATACGATGCGCGTCGGCGCCGAAGGCGTCAAAGTTAAGGTCGGCGGTCGCTTGAACGGCGCAGAGATTGCGCGTTCAGAGTGGTATCGCGAAGGTCGTGTGCCGCTGCACACGCTGCGTGCCGACATCGATTACGGCTTTGCCGAGGCGCACACCACTTATGGTGTGATCGGCGTGAAAGTCTGGATCTTCAAGGGCGAAGTGTTTGACAAGCCCGAAGCTGTTGTTGCTTCTGCGGATTCGCAGGAAGCCGCTGCAGCCGCTCGCTAAGCTCAGGACAGAACAATGTTACAGCCTAAAAGAACAAAATTTCGCAAGCAGATGAAAGGCCGCAATCGCGGTCTGGCTCAGCGCGGCAGCGATGTTTCCTTCGGTGAGTACGGCCTGAAGGCAACTGAGCGTGGTCGCCTGACTGCTCGCCAGATCGAAGCAGCTCGTCGTGCCATGACGCGTTACGTGAAACGCGGCGGCAAGATCTGGATTCGCGTTTTCCCCGACAAGCCGATAACGAAGAAACCGTTGGAAGTGCGTCAGGGTAAGGGTAAGGGCAACGTCGAATACTGGGTCTGCCAGATCCAGCCGGGCCGTGTCCTGTACGAAATGGAAGGCGTGACGGAAGAAGTGGCGCGTGAGGCGTTTCGCCTCGCTGCAGCCAAGCTGCCGTTCCCGACCACAGTTGTTGCACGGACGGTGATGTGATGAAAGCCAGTGAATTACGTTCGAAATCAGTTGAGGAATTACAGCAGGAGCTCGTTGAGCTGCGCCGCGAGCAGTTTAATCTGCGCATGCAGCGCGTGACGGGCCAGCTGAATCATCATCACGAACACGGTCGCGTCAGAAAAGACATTGCGCGCGTAAAGACGGTATTGACCGAGCTTGCACGCCAGGGTGAACAGAAATGAGTGAAGAAGCTAAAGCAGAAGGCAGCAAGAGCCAGCGCACCCTTACGGGTCGTGTCGTCAGCAACAAGATGGATAAAACCGTTTCTGTTTCTATCGAGCGCCTGATCAAGCATCCGACCTACGGCAAGTACATGCGTCGCAGCACCAAGGTGATGGCGCACGACGAAACGAATGATTGCCGCGAAGGTGATCTCGTTGCCATCAGCGAGCGTCGCAAGATGTCGAAGCGCAAGGCATGGCAGGTTGTGAATGTCATTGAGCGTGCCGCCGACAGCGAAGCAGCGCCTGTTTAAATAGTTAATTGAAAGATTAGAAACGGAAAGCAGCCATGATTCAGATGCAGACAGTTCTGGATGCCGCCGATAACTCGGGTGCGCGGCGCGTGCAGTGCATCAAGGTGCTGGGCGGATCCAAGCGCCGCTACGCCGCCGTTGGCGACGTTATCAAGGTGAGCGTTAAAGACGCGATCCCGCGCGGCAAGGTCAAGAAGGGCGAGGTTTACAACGCCGTAGTCGTTCGTACTCGCAAAGGCGTACGCCGCAAAGACGGTTCTTTGATCCGTTTCGATGGCAATGCTGCGGTACTGCTGAATGCACGTCTCGAGCCGATCGGCACCCGTATTTTCGGGCCGGTAACGCGCGAGCTGCGTACCAGCAAGTTCATGAAGATTATCTCGCTCGCACCTGAAGTGCTGTAAGCGAAGACGCGGAACAGGTCAGTAACAATGAACAAGATCAAAAAGGGCGACGAGGTAGTCGTCACCACGGGCAAAGACAAAGGCCGTCGTGGCACCGTACTCCAGGTATTCCCGGATGCGCGCGTGCTGGTCGAAGGCATCAACATTGCCAAGAAGCATCAGAAGGGCAACCCGCAGGCGGGCATCGAGGGTGGCATCGTTGAGCGGGCCATGCCGGTAGATGTCTCCAACGTGATGGTCTTCAACCCGAAAGCCAAGAAGGGCCAGCGGGTTGGCTTCGCAGTGAACAAAGATGGCGAAAAGGTGCGGGTATTCCGCCCCAGCGGTGAGCAGGTCGATATTTAAGACAGGCGTTATCAACAGTGTCAGGCGAGTACGCGATAGCCGAACTCGTCGCAGGTGGATTTAGAAATGGCCAGATTGCAGGAACAGTACAGAAAGGAATTACACGCTCAGATCCAGTCAAAGCTGGGTTTGAAGAATGTAATGGAGGTGCCGCGCATCTTGAAGATCACGCTGAACATGGGCGTGGGCGAAGCTGTGGCCGACAAGAAAATCCTCGACAACGCAATGAAAGACATGGAAATGATCTCGGGACAAAAGCCGATCAAGACGCTGGCTCGCAAATCAGTGGCCGGCTTCAAGATTCGTGACGGCTACCCGATCGGCTGCAAGGTCACGCTGCGTCGTGAGCGCATGTACGAGTTTCTGGACCGGCTGGTGAATATTGCCATCCCGCGTATTCGTGACTTCCGTGGTTTGAACCCGAAGTCATTTGATCGCCAGGGCAACTACAGCATGGGCGTCGCCGAGCAGATCATTTTCCCGGAAATTAACTACGACCAGATTGACGCGCTGCGCGGTATGGATATCACCATTTCCACGACGGCACGCACACCGCAAGAAGGTCGGGCGCTTTTGGAAGCGTTCAACTTCCCCTTTAAGAAGTAAGAGATTCACTATGGCTAAGAAGTCGATGATCATGCGCGAACGCAAGCGGACCAAGCTTGCGAACCAGTACGCGAAGAAGCGTGCAGCGCTCAAGGAAATCATTCGCAAACCAGCGACCAGCGAAGATGCTCGCGCTGAGGCGCAGGCGAAACTGAACGCATTGCCACGCGATTCCAGCGTGACACGTCAGCGCAATCGCTGTGCCATCACGGGTCGTCCTCACGGCGTTTATCGCAAATTCGGCCTGGCCCGAAACAAGCTGCGAGAAATGGCAATGAGGGGCGAGATTCCGGGTCTGACGAAGGCGAGCTGGTAGGCGGAGAACGACAATGAGTATGACTGATCCAATTTCTGACATGTTGACGCGTATTCGCAATGGTCAACATGCCCGCAAGACCAGCGTTTCGATGCCGGCTTCCAAAGCCAAAATCGCAGTTGCTAACGTATTGAAGGACGAAGGTTACATCGCGTCTTTCGAAAGCGAAGGCAAGGGTGCCAGTGCGACGCTGATAATCGAGCTGAAGTACTTCGAGGGTTCGCCCGTTATTGAACGTATTCAGCGCGTCAGCAAGCCGGGCTTGAGAATTTTCCGCGGCAAGGAAGACTTGCCGAAGGTGCTCGGTGGTCTGGGCGTGGCAATCGTATCGACATCAGCAGGCGTGATGAGCGATCGCGAGGCACGCGCCAAAGGTATCGGCGGCGAGGTACTGTGCGTCGTTTCCTGATGCACGGGCTTTTTGAATAACGAGTTACGACTATGTCAAGAATTGCAAAAGAACCTGTTGAGCTGCCGAAAGGCGTTGAGTTCAGCCAGAGCGGAACCACGCTGACTGTAAAAGGCAGCAAGGGTGCTTTGTCGATGGAGCTGAATCCGGAAGTGCAACTGAGCCATGAAGACAACGTGGTTCAGGTAAAGGCACGCTCAGGTTCGCGTTTCTCCATCGCGATGTCGGGTACGACACGCGCGCTGATCGCGAATATGGTCGAAGGCGTATCGCAGGGTTTCGAGAAAAAACTCGAGCTCGTCGGCGTTGGTTATCGCGCACAGGCGCAGGGCAAGAAGCTGAACCTGACGCTGGGCTTTTCACACGCGGTTGATTTCCCGGTGCCGGAAGGCATCACGATTGAAACGCCAAGCCAGACAGAAGTGCTGATCAAGGGTGCAGACAAACAACGGGTAGGCCAGGTGGCTGCCGAAATTCGTCGCTTCCGTCCACCAGAGCCTTACAAGGGCAAGGGTGTGCGCTACGCCGGTGAGCGCGTAGTCATGAAAGAAGCGAAGAAGAAATAAGACTTAACGGTCTATTTAAAGAGAACAGACGAGAACGTCATGAAACTGGACAAGAAACAGAATCGTATACGTCGGGCCCGCAAGGCACGTGCGCATATTTCGAAGCTGGCTGTGAACCGCCTGACGGTACACCGCACGCCGCGCCATATTTATGCGCAGGTGATTGGCCCGGATGGTGGCACGGTGGTAGCCGCTGCATCGACGGTCGAACAGGACGTGCGCAAGGGCACGAAGAGCACCGGCAATATTGCTGCCGCTGCCATCGTGGGTGCGCGCATTGCAGAAAAGGCAAAAGCTGCCGGCGTCGATACCGTTGCGTTCGATCGTTCAGGCTTTCGTTACCACGGTCGCGTCAAGGCGCTGGCGGATGCCGCCCGCGAAGCCGGACTGAAATTTTAATAAAAGGATTGTTGGCGAACCCATAAAGCTCGCCGGGACAACACTATGGCAAGAAACGATCACAATCAGAGTTCTGACGACCTGCTGGAAAAGCTGGTCACCGTTAATCGCGTCTCCAAGGTCGTCAAGGGTGGCCGCCAGTTCGGTTTCACCGCGCTGACCGTCGTCGGTGACGGTGCCGGCCGGGTCGGTTTTGGTTACGGCAAGGCGCGCGAAGTGCCGATTGCCATTCAGAAAGCCATGCAGGCCGCTCGCAAGGAAATGATCAAGGTCAACCTGAACGGCGACACCTTGCAGTACGCCAAGAAGGGGCGCCACGGCGCAACCTACGTGTACATGCAGCCTGCCTCTGAAGGTACGGGCGTTATTGCCGGTGGCGCGATGCGTGCTGTGTTCGAGTGCGCCGGTGTGCGTAACGTACTGGCCAAGAGCTACGGCTCACGCAACCCGATAAACGTTGTGCGAGCAACGATCAGTGCACTGAAGAACATTCATTCTCCGCGTTCGATTGCGGCGAAACGCGGCAAGAAGGTCAAGGAAATCCTGGCCTGAGCTGCCTAGTGATATTGGATACGGATTAGAACGATGGCGACACCTAAAGAAATCAAAGTCACGCTCAACAAGAGCCGCTTCGGCCGGCTGCCAAGCCACAAGGCCTGCGTAGCTGGACTGGGCCTTAAGAAGATTCGCCAGAGCGTGGTTGTTTTAGACACGCCCGAGAATCGCGGCATGATCAACAAGGTTTCGTACCTCGTTTCTGTAGAGGAAGTTTGACATGCGCCTGAATGAATTATCGCCTGCAAAAGGCTCAAAGCCTGAAGGCAAACGCCTCGGTCGCGGTCACTCCGCTGGCCAGGGTAAAACTTCGGGCCGTGGTGTGAAAGGTCAGCACGCGCGCTCGGGTGGCTACCACAAGGTTGGCTTCGAGGGCGGCCAGATGCCGTTGCAGCGTCGTTTGCCGAAGATCGGTTTTACGTCGCGCATGGCTAAAGACACTGCAGAGCTGCGGCTCCACGAGCTGGCGCTCGTTAAAGACGACGTTGTCGACATCCTGGCGCTGAAGAAAGCGCGTCTCGTGCCGGCAAATGTCAGCAAGGTCAAAGTGATCATGTCCGGCAAGATTGAAAAAGCTGTCAAGACCAAAGGTCTGGCAGTCACCAAAGGTGCGCGCGCGGCGATCGAAGCCGCCGGCGGCAGCATCGAAGCGTAAGACAAGGGAACGTATAGGTAATGGCTAAAAAGCCTGGCAAAAATCCGGCAGACGCAGCGAAAGCGGCGGGCAAGTTTAGCGAGCTGAAAGCTCGCATAGGCTTCCTCGTGGGCGCGCTGATCGTATTCCGTGCTGGCACCTTTATACCGGTGCCCGGCGTGGATCCGGCTGCGCTTGCCAGTTTCTTCGATCAGCAGGCTGGCAACATGCTGGCGCTCTTTAACCTGTTCTCCGGCGGCGCGCTGGCGCGCTTCGGAATCTTCGCGCTCGGCATCATGCCGTACATTTCGGCGTCGATTATCATGCAGATGGCGAGCATGATCCTGCCGTCGCTGCAGGCGCTGCGCAAAGAGGGCGAATCAGGTCGTCGTCAGATTACGCAATACACCCGCTACGGTACGGTCCTGCTGAGCCTGTTCCAGTCAGTCGCTGCAGCCTCGTGGTTGCAGAGCCAGGCCGGCGTCGTAGTAAATCCGGGCCCGGCGTTCCTGATAACGGCGTGCATCACGCTGGTGACAGGCACGATGTTCCTGATGTGGCTCGGTGAGCAGATTACAGAGCGCGGTATCGGCAACGGTATCTCGATGATCATTCTGGCCGGCATCGTCGCGGGCCTGCCTGCAGCCGTTGCCGGCACGGCCGAGCTCGTGCGCAACGGCGAGATGGCTTCGGTAACGGCTATCCTGTTGCTGATAGGCGGCATCGCGGTCACGGTATTTGTCGTTTACATGGAACGTGCGCAGCGCCGGATAACGGTGAACTACGCACGGCGCCAGCAGGGCCGCAAGCTGATGCAGGCCCAGAGCACGCACCTGCCTTTCAAGATCAACATGTCGGGTGTTATCCCGCCGATCTTTGCCTCGAGCATCCTGTTGTTCCCGGCGACGATCGCCCAGTTCTTCGGCCAGGCCGCAGAACCCAATGCCGCGCAGCGCGCACTGCAGACTCTTGGTGCCAACCTCGGCCCGGGGCAGCCGGTGTACGTGCTGCTGTACGGCGCAATGATTGTTTTCTTCTGCTTCTTCTACACCGCGCTGGTCTTCAACTCGAAGGACACGGCGGACAACCTGAAGCGGTCGGGTGCATTCGTACCGGGTATCCGGCCGGGTGCACAAACGGCTAATTACATCGACAAGGTCCTGACACGACTGACGTTCTGGGGCGCGTTATACGTCGCCGGCGTCTGCCTGCTACCGGAAATTTTCCGGATGTTCTACCCGAGCATTCCGTTCAATTTCGGCGGCACGTCGTTGCTGATCCTGGTCGTCGTTACGATGGATTTCATGTCCCAGCTGCAGGCTCACGCGATGAGCCACCAGTACGAAGGCATGATGGCAAAAGCCAACCTGCGGAATTACGGCCGCAGCGGCTCAGTTCGCTGATTCGTCAGCGGTATAGCGGAGAGCGCTCATGAAAGTCAGAGCATCGGTTAAAAAAATGTGCAGAAACTGCAAGGTAATTCGCCGCAACCGTGTTGTGCGCGTTATCTGCACGGATGCCCGTCACAAACAGCGTCAGGGCTAAACGGAAGGTATTTGAAGTGGCTCGTATAGCAGGCATAAACATCCCGTTAAATAAGCACGTCGTGATTGCACTGACGTCTATTTACGGTATTGGCAGAACCCGTGCGCGGCAGATTTGCGCGGCGGCAAACGTGGCCCCCCACACGCCGGTCAAAGACCTTGCGGAACCCGAGGTGGCGTTAATTCGTACCGCGGTTGCGCAGTTCGAGGTTGAAGGTGACCTGCGTCGCGAGACCTCGATGAACATCAAGCGTTTGATGGACCTCGGTTGTTACCGCGGCATCCGTCATCGTCGCGGCTTGCCTGTGCGTGGTCAGCGTACACGGACTAATGCGCGTACCCGGAAGGGTCCGCGGCGTCCGATTAAGCGATAGGAAACACTATTACCGACAGGGCTTCGTCGAAGTCGGTGGTACGCATCACTGAAGTCGACGAAAACACTGCAACCGGATAGATAAGAGTAAATAGACACATGGCCGATCCGAAAGTAAAAAAGAAGGTTAAAAAGC
>JBATFU010000048.1:0-5094 GCA_049665065.1 Woeseia sp.
GGCCGGCACGATCCACGCTTCGATCGAGTATTCGCCGGTTGCCTTGATCAGGTCATGCAATTTCTTGCTTGAGGTTGTCGAACCCTGGGCCTTGCCGTCGTTGATCGTGATGCCCCAGCCGCCGAACCAGGTGACATCACCTGTGAGGGTGAGATCGATAGCAGGGTCGACACCGCTCGTGTCAAACGCCGTGCTGCCGCTGCCCGTTTTGAATTCCCACAACGCGATCTGGTTGTTCTCGAAGCGGTTGCCGCCGGAGGCGATCGTGCCATCGACGATCCGCAGCGCCTTGCTGTGAACGAGGGCCGCATCGAGCTCTGTCAGCGGCACCGTGTCGGCGAACGCCTGAATGGCATCCTGCATTTCAGTTGCCGCAGCGGCGCAGCCTGCGTCCCAGCAGTTGTGGAACTCGTTGCGCAGACGCAGCACGAAGCGTGAAGACGCGGGATCGTCGAGGTCCATTTTCGAGCGCGCGGCATCGAATGCTGTAACAGCATCGGCTTCGGCGAAGTAGGGCTGCTGTTTGGTGCTCGCCGCCGAACTGTGACACCCGGAGCAATATTCAACGAGGATTGGCGTGTGCACGAGGTCTTCGAAATTCTGCACGGTCGCGTTCGCATAGTTCTTGCTGGAACCCGGCTCGGTTTCCGGCGGTGCTTCCAGCACGATCTGGCGGCCGCCGCCGGCTGCTTCGCCCGCCCAGTTTTCGATCCAGGTCGTCATGATGTCTGCGCAGGCGCTTGGGTCTGTGAGCCAGCAGTTGTGGCCGCTGCCCACTTTTGCCACGAGCTGCGAGTTACTGGGCTGCGCAAGGTCAACGACAGTGTTCGCCGATTCGTAGGCGAGATTGATATCGTCATGGCGCGCGAACATCGGGTTCTGACCGGTGGACTCGTTGTGGCAGCCGCCGCAACGGTTACTGATCTGCACGTTGTCCCAGACGTTGAGTTTGAAGGACTGAATGTCGTCCGTGGCAGGCGGTGGTCCGAGGTAGGTCGCCGGTGGCGTCACGCTCGTGATCGGGTTCTCGGTGGTCGGTGCGCCGCTGTTGCAGGCGGCCAGCAGCACCGTACTGACCAGCAGCGCAGCAATCGCGCGGGCCGATGATGCAATCGTCGTTTCAATCCTGTTAGTCATCATCGTCTCCTACTGGCCCATGCAGTAAACGGCCGCTTCCGCGAACGTTTGCTTCATGCGATAGCCGCTTTTAAAGGAGGTGACCATTTGCGAGACCTGGGCACGATCATTCGCGTCCTCGGGTTCGCGGAGACACACCGCGCGAAAGACTTTCTTTACCTGGCAGCTGGCGAAAGCTTCGCTGTTGGCGAGTTCCTCGCCCATCGACTTCGCGCCGGTGCCGCTGCCCGGGCGTCCGCCGTCCCAGCCAAGAAACTGGTTCTGGCCGTTCCGCCAGTAGTTCTCCCAGGAATCGTCCGGCGTGCGAAAACCGTACGGGAAATTGTCTTCATTGTTGAAATACTTCGGCTGCACGTTGCCATCCGTGTATTCGATGCTGCCGGTGTCCGCGTTGAAATTGTAATAAGCGAAAGCCTGCGCCAGCGGGTCCATGCCGCTGTGACAGCCAATGCAGTTGTTCAGGAACAGGCGACTGTCGCCGCCCGGGCTCCGTGAAACATCCTGGCGTATGCGATCCGGCGACAGGCGCGTGTCATGCACCTGCTCCATGTCGTTACACATGTGATTCAGCATGGTGAAGCGAAACATCGCGCGGTTGGTGCCGGCCACGAAGAAGGCTTCGGCAGCGGCACGGGTCGTCATGACGCCAGCTGTGGCCTCCGGCGGCAATGCGCCGAACTCGGATTGGGTGCGCACGACCAGGCCGGTCTGCATATCGAGCCCACGCGATTCGAGCTGCTCGTAGTGGTCGTTATTGGTGTTTGCGTAGTTCGGCAGGTTGAGCGCCGGGTCGCCGATATAAAGAAGGTCTGCGGAGAGCAGCGTGTTAAACGCTACGTCGTCGCGAATCATGCCAACGACGGTGGCGATGTAATCGTTTAATGGCACGAATACGCTGCCTTCGCGATTCGTCCAGGGCGCGGCGAAATTTTTCAGCGTTACGTTATAAAAGTTTGCATTGTCCATCGCCTTGTAAGCGGCGGCGATCGGGTTGTTGTTCTGGAACGGGTCGACGTCGGCTTCCATCTGCTGCAGCACGGCTTCGGTCGGCGGGACGCCAGCAAGCCGGTCATGTATGCGCTTCGCCTGTTCGCGTGGTCCCGCATGCGATGGCAGCGCCACCAGTAATGCGAATGCCGCGACTAACAGCGGGCACAGCGACAGACGCGCTTTATGGCCAGTGATCGACATGCTCTTGTTCATAGTCAGTCCGTTGATTGCGCCGTCAATTTTTTGTTGCCCTGCGTCTTGCTGTGTTGCGACGGCGGGTTGCTCTCGTTCCCTGAGGTCCCTGTGGCGCGACGAAAAACTATGCAGCGTTCGCTGCAGGATCGCCGTGAAGACATTCACAGTAAGCACATGCTGTGGCGTATTCGCTTGCCGGGTACCAAGTCAGGAATAGCTAAAGCAAGGCCTGTGCCAGCCGGGGCCAATTCCGGCATATTTCCATTTATTCCAGATTAATCAATTAGATAAAGGGCATTGCCGAGTTCGAAAAATGGCGTGATATGTCAAGCGCTTGTCTGCCAACACGCACAGCTTTCGCGTACTAAATGATCAAGTCATTGATTCGCATGGTTGCGTGGCCTGTCGCCGAAATGCGACGAGTGACGCTGCTGCGTCACCTCGCCACGCGGTATTCGCGCCGTTCATCGGCTGGGGCAGCCCGCTCGTCATCGCGAATTGCTCGCGACAAGTTGCTGAACAGCTGCACTCCTGAAGCACGAAACCGCGAAGAGCGTGATGCATGCAGCTAGTTCTGCCGTGCACGGCTGGCCATGGCGGGCGTTTGACATTGCGCACTGTCGTGCTCCCGAGACATTACGTGACCCTCTGGCCGTCTTTTATACTGGCGCGCGCAGATTGCACTCTGAAATCGCTGCATTCACTGCAGAAACCGGCATGCGGAGGCAGATTGTGATCGCGTTAACGGTAAGCGCAGGGTGGTGCGTCCACTATGATTTATTACTTTGTAGCGCCGACGTGCCTTTCTGCACAACGTAAGGACCAGCAGCCAGGGATGTGCCGAGCTGGTAATCGAGCGCAATAACGGCTCAGGGACGCGACGCTTTACAAAGTGTCCGAGGTGACCGCCATGAACCAACACAATCTGCGAATGACCAAAAAAAGGCCAGCCGTCGCGCTGTGCGCTGCCGTGCTGCTGGCTGGCTGTGGTGCCGGTGACGGAGTCAGCATCGGTTCCGGACAGGATCCGGACCCCGTCATTCTCGATTTCCCGATTGCCTATGTGCGCGCGCCGCTACCCGTGGACGGCCAGGGCAACTTCCAGTCTTCGGATGTGCGTGAACTGATCACCTTCAACTTTGGCGCCGACCTGTATTTCCGGGATCGCGCGTCGCCGAGTGCGCTTGCTGTGAACATCACCGAGCGCGAAACCAACGGACTCGGCGCCGTGCGTGATATCGAAATTTCCTATGACGGCACGAAAGTACTTTTTGCGATGCGCAGTCCGGTGGATCTTAACCTCGCACTCGACGATGACAACCAGCCGACCTGGAACATCTGGGAGTACGAGATTCCCACGGACACGCTGCGGCGCGTCGTGTCTTCCGACCTTACGGCGGAGATCGGTCACGATATCGGGCCGCACTATCTGCCGGACGGTCGCATTATTTTTTCATCGACGCGCCAGCTGCGTTCCAACGCCGTGCTGCTCGATGAAAACAAGCCGCAGTTTGCCGCGCAGGATGAGGATCGCAACGAAGACGCCTTCGTGTTGCACGTGATGAACGAAGACGGCACCGGCATCGAACAGGTTTCCTACAACCAGAGTCACGATTTCGATGCGACCGTGCTTGCGAACGGTCAGGTGGCTTTCACACGCTGGGATAACGCCGCGTCGAACAATGCAATGAACCTGTACCGGATGAATCCGGACGGCTCGCAGCTCGAATTGCTGTACGGGCAGCACAGTCACAACACCGGCACCAACGGGCAGCTCGTGCAGTTCCTGCAGCCGCGGGAACTGGAGGATGGCCGCATCATGGCGCTGATCCGGCCGTACACGGACACCGACGACGGCGGCGACATTGTCGTCATCGATACGCCCGTATTTCTCGAGAACACACAGCCGAACCGCGACAACCCCGGTCTTTCGGGACCCGCGCAGGTTTCGGCAACGATTAATGACGTTATTACAACGCAGAACGTACCGTCAGCAGGCGGTCGCTATCGTGCGATGTACCCGATTCAGGATGGCACCGGGCGCGTCCTGGTCAGCTGGAGCCAGTGTCGGCTTACCGACAACACGCCGCCACCTGCAGGCGAGTTGCCGCGCATCTATCCGTGTACGACCGACAATCTTGCGAATGCAGCATTGACTGAAGCAGATCCGGCCTACGGCATCTGGATGTACGACCCCCGCGACAACACGCAGCTGCCCGTCGTGCCGCCCGAAGACGGCTTCGCCTACACGGAAATCGTTTCTGCGGATCCGCGCGTGGCACCACCTGTAATTCTCGACAGCGAAAATCGTTTCGATGCCGATCCGGATCTCGTTGCCGAGGACGCAGCAGTCATCAGCATTCGCAGCGTTTACGATTTTGATGGCGGTGCCGTGGCGAACATTGCCGCGCTGGCAGATCCGCGCCTGACGACGGCGGACCAGCGCCCGCGACGTTTCCTGCGCATCGTCAAGGCGGTGTCGTTACCGGATGATGAGGTCGTCGATCTCGACAACACCGCGTTCGGTCGCAGCACGCAACAAGGAATGAAAGAAATTGTCGGCTACACCGCGATCGAGCCGGATGGCTCGGTGATGGTCAAAGTGCCGGCAAACGTCGCGCTGGCGCTCAGCGTACTGGATGCCGAGGGTCACCGGATCACCGCGCGGCACCAGAACTGGCTGCAATTGCGTCCTGGGCAGCTGCTGGAATGCAATGGCTGCCACATCGCGCAAAGTGGTATCTCGCACGGTCGCAGCGATGCGTTCGCGTC
>JBATFU010000049.1:0-15558 GCA_049665065.1 Woeseia sp.
CTGGTCAGGCATGTATAATTCCGCGATTTTATTGGATCGGCAGGAGTGAACTATGCCCGCAAAGAAGCAGGCTACCAAGAAGCGCAAGAAAGTCGCCGCTACCCGCAGCAAGGTCGCGTCGAAAAAATCTGCTGCCCGTAAAAAACCATCAGGGAAGAAAGCTAAAGTGACAAAGAAGAAGACCGCGGCCAAGAAATCCGCCGCGAAGAAATCGAGCGCCAAGAAGAAAACCGTAACAAAGAAAAAAGCCAGCAAGAAAAAAACTGCGTCAAAAAAGAAAGTAAGCAAGAAAAAGGCGGCCTCGAAGAAGAAAGCACCGTCGCGGAAGAAAGCGGCGTCCAAGAAAAAATCCGTCTCGAAGAAAAAAGGGAAAACCACCAAGAAAGCTGCCGCGAAGAAAACAGCGGTGTCGAAGAAAAAGCCCGCTGTAAAGAAAAAAGCGGCCTCGAAGAAAAAGGCAGCGTCAAAGAAAGCGAGCAAGAAAAAAGCGCCTGCCAAACCGGTGGCGAAGCCGTCAGCGAAAAAAGTAAGCGCCAAACGCGCTGCCAAGGCACCCGCGAAAAAATCTGCGGCACGCAAGTCAGGTGGCGATTTGATGTCAGGTCCGATTCACGGCATCGAACCTTACAAGCCGGCTCGCGACGAAAATTACATGAATGCCGAGCAGCTCGAGCATTTCCGCGACATTCTCTTGTCGTGGAAACGTGAGCTGATGAACGAAGTTGATCGCACGCTGCACCACATGCAGGACGAGGCGGCAAACTTTCCGGACCCGAATGACCGGGCTACTCAGGAATCGGAGTTCGGCCTCGAACTCAGAACTCGCGACCGTGAACGCAAGCTGCTGCGCAAAATTAACCAGGCGCTGTCACGCATTGACGATGGCAGCTACGGCTACTGCGAAGAAACCGGCGAAGAGATCGGCCTGAAGCGGCTGGAAGCTCGCCCTGTTGCAACCTTGTGCCTCGAAGCACAGGAACGCCGTGAGCTCGCCGAACGTCAGTTTCGCGATCGGGACGACCGCTACCGGTAAGCACGGTATGCCCCCGGGTGCCGGCAGACGCCTGCCGGCACGCTTATGATCTATCCCCGCAATGAATAGCCAGGCTGTGTACGTGGGCCGGTTCGCGCCCTCGCCCACGGGTCCGCTGCATTTCGGCTCGCTGCTGGCCGCCGCCGCCAGTTTTTTGCAGGCGCGCAGCAACGCGGGCAGCTGGCTATTACGCATCGAGGACATCGATCCTCCGCGCGCCCAGGCCGGTGCCACTGAGGCCATCCTGCAGGCGCTCGAAGCGTACGGGCTTGAGTGGGACGGCGACGTCGTTTATCAGAGCGCGAGTCGCGACCGGCACCTCGATGCCGTTGACACGCTGCTGGCTCGCGATCTGGCCTATCGCTGTGGTTGCTCGCGCAAAGACCTGGCAGACGCAGCGGTCGGGCCACTCGGCACTATTTATCCCGGTACCTGCCGCAATGGCAGCACCGCCGACGAGGCGGCCATTCGCGTGCTGACGGACAACTCATCCGTAACGTTCGTAGATGTTCTGCAGGGCAGGCAGGAGCAACGGCTGCAAGCGGAATCCGGCGACTTCGTGATCCTGCGACGTGACGGACTGATCGCCTACAACCTGGCGGTCGTCGTGGACGATGCCGAGGAAGGCATCACGGAAGTGGTGCGAGGCATCGACCTGCTCGATTCAACGCCGCGTCATATCTACCTGCAGCGCCTGCTGGACTTGCCGACGCCGCGCTACCTGCACATCCCGGTCGCCGAAAACGAACAGGGCCAGAAGTTGAGCAAGCTGACCGGCGCGGCAGGGTTGCCACTTGCAGAGCCCCGCCCATTGATTGTCAAAGCCCTGCAAGCCCTTGGCCAGGCAGCGAGTGACGATCTGGCCGCCTGCAGCACGGCGGAGATCTGGCGCTGGGCGATTGCCAACTGGAATCCACGAGCAATCGCAGGTCAGCGCAGCCTTACTTACCCAGACGCCGCTTTGGCTGCGTCAGAAAATGGGCTATCGTAGGCGCCCTGTGTTCACCTGGTACCGCAATGACACACAATTCTGCGGTGCCGCATTATTTCCGGCGTGCGCTGCCGCAAGAAGCGCGTTGCGCACCGCCAACCGGGTACGCCAAAAACCATGACTGAACCCCGCATCATCAAGAAATACCCGAATCGCCGCCTGTATGACACAACCGAAAGCCGCTACATCACGCTGTCTGATATTCGCGATCTCGTGCTGGCAAAAACCGAATTCACGGTTATCGACAAGAAGTCCGGCGATGACATTACCCGCACAATTTTGCTGCAGGTAATAAGCGAGCAGGAACAACACGGCGACGCGGTCATGAGCCAGGACTTCCTGTCGCAGGTCATTCGGTCGTATGGCAAGGTCATGCCGGGCTTCATGGCAAAGTACCTGGAACAAAGTATGAAGTTGTTCCTGACACAGCAGCAAAACATTCGCGGTCAGGTCAAAAAAGTGGTTGGCGTCGATCCGGTGGCTGCTGTTGCAGATATCGCCCAGAAAAATTTCACTCGGTGGAAGTCTCTGCAGGACGAAGTATTTCGTCGCTTCAGTGGCACCGCGCGCGACAATCCTGACGACACGGATCCGGAATCGAGTAACAAAAAAGCCGGTTAAGCCAGGTCTGTGGCGGCTTGACAGCCGGCGCATCGTTCACCTATTTTGTGCAGCGCAGCAGGAACCCGGCGCTGCGGCTTAACGGGTATCGCCCTTCTCAACTTTCGCGTTCTGGCCGGCCCCGCGTGCCGCCGCCAGCCAGAGGCCTGCGTCAAGAAAACTCCTAACTATTTGTTTTTAATGATAAATTCGTCATCCAATCAACGCATAGTGGCGACCCCCTTTCGGGCTGCCCGATGGTTGCGAAATCGCCACCTGCAGACCATCTGGCCGGCCCTGCCGTGGGTGCGCGGCCCGAAGCCGGCCTTGCAGCACGAGTGGCTGGAATTGCCGGATGGCGATCGTACCGCTCTCGAATGGCTTGCGGAGGGCGGCCGGCAGCTTGATGAGCGGCCGCTGCTCGTCATTCTGCACGGTCTCGAAGGTTCAGCTGACTCGCCCTACTGCAGCCACCTGATGTGGGCTGCGGCTGCACGGGGCTGGCGCGCGGTGGTACTGCATTTTCGCGATTGCGGTGATTACCGGAATCGCCTGCCACGTCGCTACCATGCCGGCGAAACCAACGACCTGCGCTTTTTTCTGGAACGCGAGCGAGCGCTCGGCCACGGCGGCCCGATCGTTGCCGCTGGTTATTCGCTCGGCGGCAATGTCCTGCTGAAATACCTGGGCGAGTCCGGCGTGAATACGCCGCTGGCGGCCGCGGCAGCGGTTTCCGTACCGATGAATCTGCATATATCCGCATCAGCGCTGCAAAACGGCTTCTCCAGGCTTTACCAAAGCCATTTGCTGAGCCGCATGAAGGAGTCCGTCAAACGCAAGTTCAACCCGGATACGGCAGCCTTCGACTGGGCGCGTACCATGGCTGCCAGGACCTTCGCCGAGTTCGACGACGCCGTTACCGCCCCGCTGCATGGCTTCCGCGGCAAGGATGACTACTACGACCAGTGCAGCGCCGGCGCCTATCTTGACCGCATCGAACGGCCCACTTTGATCATCCAGGCCCTCGACGACCCATTCATGACGCCGGATGTCATTCCCGACCCCGACAAAATTGCGAACTGCGTCACACTTGAGCTGAGCGAAAACGGCGGACACGTTGGTTTCATTGAGGGCGGCACGCCCTGGCGCCCGCGTTACTACCTGCCACAACGAATAGCCAAATACTTCGACTCTGTCATATTCTAAATTGCCCGGCAGTCCTAAACTGGTTGCCTCATTTCACTTAAAACCGGCACGCCAGGAAGGCGGCCGTAATTTAGGGCGCCAAGTCGATGGACAAAGTCAGAATCGGGATCGAGCACGTGAAACTCGGCATGTATGTTTCTGAGCTCGACAAACCCTGGGTCGAGACACCTTTCCTCTTTCAAGGTTTCACCGTCGCCGATGTAGATGATCTTGAAGAGCTGCGCAAGCACTGCAAATCAGTCCTGGTCGACATCGAGCAATCTGATATGCCGCAGTCCGATGTGGACCGGATCATTCGACTCAGCAAAGACAACCCGATAACGCTTGAGAACAAGACCAACGGCGCCGTCAGGCTCGAGAAAAAAATCGTCAAAGATGTCACGGAGCCCGATTTAAAACGTACCGGCCAGTACTACGTCAATACCGAAGAGCTGGGTAAGGAACTAGCACGGGCGCAAGAAATTGAGAAGGCCGCGACAAAAGCAATCAACGACGTACTCGATGGTGTACGGAATGGCGAAACACTCAATGTTCCGCAACTCGAGGAAGTGGTTGACCCACTGGTAGACAGCGTTCTTCGCAACGCCGATGCGATGTCATGGCTGATGCGTATTCGTGAAACGGACGAGTACGTTTACCAGCATTCTATCGGCACCTCCGTGTGGGCAGTAGTCTTCGGCCGTCACCTCGGTTTCGACAAGGAAACGCTGAACGCCATCGGTCTTGGCGGAATGTTGCTCGACATCGGCAAAACCAAACTGCCGACCGATCTTTTAAAGAAACCCGAACGGCTGACGAAAGAAGAAGCGATCCTGATGAGAAAGCACGTCGAACTGGGCATGGACGTGCTGAGTGAATCCGGCAACACCGATCCGCGCGTCGAGATCATGCTTGCAACGCATCACGAACGCTTCAATGGCAAGGGGTACCCAAACCGCTTGCAGGATACGGGTATTCCGGTGCTCGGACGCCTTGCAGGAATCGTGGACACCTACGATGCGATGATCTCAAAACGCCCCTATGCGAAAATGATGTCCACGTTCACTGCAATGCGCGAACTGCAGAAACTCGGTGGCACCGGTTTCCAGAAAGAGATGGTCGATCAATTTGTGCAAGCCGTGGGCATGTTCCCCACCGGCAGCCTGGTCGAGTTAAACACCGGCGAAGTCGCCGTCGTAACCGCGCAGAACAATTACCAGCGTCTGCGCCCGGAAATTATGATTATCCTCAATGCCGAAAAAGAGCTTTGTGAAGATTTTCGATCCGTCGATTTGCGCATGGCCAACTCGTCCGACCTAAACCACGAAGAACTGTGGATCGACCGTGGCCTTGAGCCTGGGTCTTTCGGGATCGACCCCGCTGAGTTCTTCCTGTAATCGTGACTTCGGTAGCTGCCCAAGCCGCAAGTAATTACGACGAGTTCTCTGCCAAACTTGACGACTACCTTGCGGACAACGATGCGATTGTTGCCGTCATCATCATCGAAGCAAGCAATACTTCTAGAATCGATGCCCGCTTTGGCCGCAAGCATCGTGATGCACAGCTTGATGAACTCGCCGTTTCCATCAGCGCGGCGATTCGCGACACTGACTATACTGCACGGATTGGCGAGCAGGCCTTTGCCGTCATTATCCCCGGCCTGAAAAACAAAGGTCACGCGACGCTGGCAGGCAGAAAGCTGCTGCGTGTGATCCAGCCGGAGTCACCCGAACCCAGCCGCGATATCGGCAGGGTTACATGCCGCCTTGGGATTGCGCTGTCTCCGGATCATTCTGATGAAGCGATGGCATTGATTCGGCGCGCACAACTGGCACTCGAAATTGCCCGGGACACGCAGCAGAACCTGGTTGTTTACGACAACGAGTCTGTGGGCAAGGTCGCCGTCACCTGGGAGCTTCGCGATGATCTGGCCGAAGCCATTCGCGAAAGTGAGCTTGAGGTTTTTTATCAGCCAAAACTCAACATTCAAACGGGCGAGGTGTACGGAGCGGAATCGCTGGTGCGCTGGTTCTCTGACAAGCGCGGCACGGTGCCTCCGGATATTTTTATTCCAGTCGCTGAAAATTCAGAACTCATACAGCCACTAACGCGCTACATGCTGAATACCGCAATGCGCAACATGATGATGTGGCAACGCGACGGCCATAACATCGGCATCGCCGTCAATTTGCCGGCAGAAATGCTGATTGATGGCGGCATTGTCTCGATGCTCGAGAGCCTGATCAGCATCTGGGATCTGGAGCCGGGTCGCTTGACGCTCGAACTCACCGAGAGCGCTTTGATGCAGGATATCGATGCGTCGATAGACACGATGACACGCCTGCGGGCATTGGGCGCACGGATATCGATCGATGACTTTGGCACCGGCTATTCGTCGTTCTCATACTTCAAGAACATTCCGGCGGACGAACTGAAGATCGACCAGGCCTTTATCAGCTCGATGGTCAATGACATTGCGGACCAGCATATCGTCGAAACGATTATCGGGCTGGCTCATCGCTTTGGTATGAAAGTTGTCGCCGAGGGCATCGAGGATGAGGCGACCCTGCTATTGCTGAAGTCACTGGGCTGCGATATTGGCCAGGGCTACTACATCGCCAAACCGCTGTCGCAACAGGACTATGACGCCTGGCTGGATGCCCGGCGCTATATTCAACCTGATCTTTGAGGAGATGTCCGGGCGCCGCAAGCGACGCCCGGATTAAACCCGATTACGCGGCGTCGACTTCCTTCATCGACAGGCGCACGCGACCCTGACGGTCGACTTCCAGCACCTTTACCTTCACCTCGTCGCCTTCGGCCAGCTTGTCGCTGACTTTCTCAACACGCTCGTTCGAGATCTGCGAGATGTGCACGAGGCCGTCTTTGCCCGGCAGGATCGTAACGAATGCGCCGAAGTCCATCAGGCGGGCCACTTTGCCCGTGTAGATTGCGCCGACTTCAACATCTGCCGTGATCAGGTCGATACGGCGTCGCGCTTCCTTACCGGACAAACCGTCTACTGAAGCGATGCGTATCGTGCCGTCATTGTCGATGTCGATGGTCGCACCGGTCTCTTCGGTGATCGCGCGGATAACCGCCCCGCCCTTGCCGATGACTTCGCGAATTTTTTCCGGATCAATCTTGAAGGTCATGATGGTTGGAGCCCACTGCGACATCTTCTCACGCGGCGCTGACAGTACTTTCGCCATTTCGCCAAGGATATGCAGGCGAGCATCGCGCGCCTGGTCGAGTGCCTTGCTCATGATTTCGCGCGTGATGCCCTGGATCTTGATGTCCATCTGCAGCGCGGTGATACCGTCGTCGGTACCAGCTACCTTGAAATCCATGTCGCCGAGATGGTCTTCGTCGCCGAGGATGTCGGTCAATACCGCGAACTCGTCGCCTTCCTTAACGAGGCCCATGGCCACGCCGGCAACCGGTGACTTGACCGGCACGCCTGCATCCATCAGTGCGAGGCTTGAACCACACACCGAGGCCATCGAACTGGAGCCGTTGGATTCGGTGATTTCCGAGACGACGCGCAGCACGTACGGGAACTCTTCCATCGTCGGCATGACCGCCTGAATACCGCGACGCGCCAATTTGCCATGGCCAATCTCGCGACGCTTCGGTGAACCGACAAAGCCTGTCTCACCCACGCAATACGGAGGGAAGTTGTAGTGGAACATGAACGGCTCTTTACGCTCGCCTTCGATCGCGTCGATGATCTGTGCGTCGCGGCCTGTACCCAGCGTCGTCACGACGAGCGCCTGCGTTTCACCGCGCGTGAACAGTGCGGAGCCGTGTGCGCGCGGCAGAACACCAACTTCAACGTCAATCGGGCGAACCGTGCGCTGGTCACGGCCATCGATACGCGGATCGCCGGCAATAACGCGCTTGCGGACGATCGACTTCTCGAGTTTCTTCAGCGCGCCTGTAACTTCATCTGCGCTGTACTGCGGCGAGTCGCCACTGGCAAGCGCGTCGAGCGTCTTTGACTTGACGTCAGAAACCGCTGCCTGACGATCCATCTTGTCGGTAATGCGGTAGGCATCGGCCAGACCAGACTTCGCGTGCTCGGCAATCACGTTGTCCAGCGTGTCGTCCGCCGGTGCCGCCTGCCAGTCCCACTTCGGCTTGCCGGCTTCTGCGGCAAGTTCGTTGATCGCTGTAATGGCTGCCTGCAGCTGTTCGTGACCAAACATGACCGCGCCCAGCATCACTTCCTCTGAAAGCCGCTTGGCTTCGGACTCAACCATCAGGACCGCCGCGGCCGTGCCGGCAACCACGAGGTCGAGGGACGATTCCGCCAGTACGCTGGCTGTCGGGTTCAGCAAGTAATTGCCGTCTTTGTAGCCAACGCGCGCCGCGCCAATCGGACCGGCGAACGGCATACCGGAAATGGCCAGCGCTGCCGACGCACCGATCAGTGCCGGGATATCCGGATCCACTTCCGGGTTCAACGAAACGACCGTGGCAATAACCTGCACTTCGTTCGTAAAGCCTTTCGGGAACAGCGGCCGAATCGGGCGATCGATCAGGCGGCACACGAGCGTTTCTTTTTCACTCGGCCGACCTTCGCGCTTGAAGAAGCCGCCGGGGATCTTGCCGGCTGCGTAGGTTTTTTCCTGGTAGTTAACCGTCAACGGAAAAAAGTCGCGACCTGGATCGGCGGTCTTGCGGCCGACTGCCGTCACGAGAACAGAAGTCTCAGCCATGGTGACCATGACCGCGCCGTCTGCCTGGCGGGCAACGCCGCCCGTTTCCAAAGTGACCTCATGATCACCGTATTGAAATGTCTTTTTGATAGATTTCACGTTTTTGCTCGCATAAATGTCAGGCAAGACAAAGCCAGCCGAACCCGTTTCAGGGTCACGCGCTGGCTTCGTTCATTGCACTTGGCGCCGCTAAAATTAGCGACGAAGTCCGAGCCGGGAAATCAGCTCGCGGTACCGGTCCTGGTCTTTGTTCTTGAGATAGTCGAGCAACTTGCGCCGCTTGTTAACCATCTTCAACAGACCCTGCCGGGAGTGGTGATCTTTCTTGTGCTCACCGAAGTGATCGGTAAGCTCTGCAATTCTGGCGGACAGCAGCGCTACCTGAACTTCAGGTGAGCCCGTATCATTTTCGGCGCGAGCGTACTCGGCGACGATGCTGCTTTTGTTTTCACTGGAAAGTGACATGTTCTGGAAACTCCAATCCTTCTCTTAACTTTTAGCCCATTTTGAGAGCGCGCTATTCTAGCGCCTCAATCCGGCCAGTAACACCCCAAACGGGCGAAAAACAGGGATTTTTTCCCTGAGCCTGCAAATCGATTCCTGGCCTTCTATGCCGCGAATCCACTACAGGTGAAACACGCGTTTTGGCGCCAGTCGTCCGTCGCCGGTTGCCTCGGCAATACCCAGGAAATTGCCACTGGCACTGTAGGCTCGCAGCAGCTGACCGCCCGGCAACTCGCCGTTTTCAGTGGACACCGGCTGCCCCTGCATGAAAAATGCCGATTGGCCCGCGGCCAGCCGACAGGCAGGCCAATGCTGCAGGGCGCGGTCAATCGGCAGCAGGCAGGCGTTGCGGCCCGCATTGTCCAGTGCCTCCAGGGCATCAAGATCGAGCATCTCAGCCCCGTCAAAGCCAGCCACCGCCTCGCGGTGCAGCGACACCGTGTGTGCAATCGTACCGGCCCGCTTGGCGAGATCCTCGACCAGGGTCCTGACGTAGGTGCCCTTGGAACAGCGTACGCGGAATGCCAGTCGGCGACCGTGGAATTCAATCAGTTCGAGCCCGTAAATGGTCACCTTGCGCGCTTTGCGCTCGACTTCGAGCCCCTGCCGCGCAAGCTCGTAGAGGCGTTTGCCGTCCTGCTTAAGGGCCGAGTACATCGGCGGCACCTGCAGGATCTCGCCTGTAAATTCCTTGAATATCTCGAGCCAGCGCGTGGCTTCGAGCGGCGGGACATCAGCGGTGGCCGTGATTTTGCCATCGGCATCGCCGGTATCGGTGGCCTCTCCCAGCCGTGCGACGACGCGATAGGTTTTGTCGGCATCGAGCAGGTAGGCACACACTTTCGTTGCCTCGCCAAAACACAGCGGCAACATGCCGGTTGCAGACGGATCCAGGCTGCCCGTGTGCCCGGCTTTTTTTGCTTTAAACAGGCGCTTTGCTTTTTGTAGCGCCCGGTTCGACGTCAGGCCGCTGGGTTTGTTCAGCAACAACAGACCATTGACGGGCACAGTCTCCCGTCGTTTTTGCGCCGGCGCTGGCATCAATCCTGGCCCTTGCCTTCCTGGTCGATCGCATCCTGAATGAGCTTACTCATGGCCGCACCGTGGGCGATGCTGTCGTCATGGACGAAACGCAGCTCGGGCATGTGCCGGATCTTGAGTGAGGCACCCAGCTTGCCGCGCAGGAATCCCGACGCTTTTTGCAGCGCGGCCAGCGCCGGCTGCGCGTCATCGTCAGGATTAAGCAGACTGAAAAAAACGCGTGCCACGCTCAGGTCTTTCGACAATTCGACGTCAGTAATCGAGGCCTGTGCGAGCCGCGGATCCTTGACCTCAAAGCGCAGCAGCTCGCTCAGAGAGCGCTGTACCTGCGCGCCGAGTCGCTGATTTCTTGAAAATTCGCGTGCCATGCCAATGCGCTCAATCCGCTGCCGGACTCAGTCAATCGTCCGCGCGACTTCGGTGCGCTCGAAACACTCGATCTGGTCGCCGACTTTGACGTCGTTGTAGTTCTTCACACCAATTCCGCATTCGGTGCCGGCACGAACCTCGTTGACGTTGTCTTTGAAGCGACGCAGCGACTCGAGTTCACCTTCGTAAATCACAACGTTGTCCCGCAGAACGCGAATCGGGAGCGCGCGCTTGACGTAGCCTTCGGTTACGATGCTACCCGCAATGTTGCCAAGCTTCGGCGACGTGAAGACTTCTTTCACCTCGGCAAGGCCGACAATGGTCTCGCGAATCTCGGGTGACAGCAGTCCGCTGAGCGCGGCTTTCACGTCATCGATCGCTTCGTAGATGATGCTGTAGTAGCGCACGTCAACGCCGGCTTCCTTGATCGCGGTACGCGCGGCGGCATCAGCACGAACGTTAAAGCCGATGATGACCGCCTTCGAGGCCGCCGCCAAAGTGGCGTCTGATTCGGTAATGCCACCGACACCGGAACTAATGACCCGGACTTTTACTTCGTCGTTCGATAACTTGGTCAGTGCGTCGCGCAGCGCCTCAGTACTGCCGTGGACGTCTGACTTGATGATTACTGCCACTTCAGACAGTTCGTCCTCAGCCATTTGACTGAACACGTCATCCAGTTTCGACGCCTGCTGCTGTGCGAGTTTCGAATCGCGCGCCTTACTCTGGCGGAACTCGGCAACTTCGCGCGCTTTACGCTCGTTCTTGACCACCAGGAACTCATCACCTGCACTCGGCGTTTTCGACAGGCCAAGTACAAGCACCGGTGTCGACGGCCCGGCTTCATCGATAGACTTTTGGGTTTCGTCGAACATGTTGCGGATGCGGCCGTATTCTTCGCCGGCAATAATCATATCGCCGTGCTTCAGCTTGCCGACCTGAACCAGCAATGTCGCTACTGCGCCACGGCCTTTTTCAAGACTGGACTCAATGACGATGCCCTGCGCCGGACCTTCTGCTACGGCCTTGAGGTCAAGGACTTCGGCCTGCAACAGCAGCGCATCGAGCAATGCGTCGATGCCTTCGCCGGTCTGGGCTGAAACGGGGACAAACATGTGCTCGCCGCCCCAGTCCTCTGAAATGATTTCGTGCTGCGACAAATCGTTGCGGACCTTGTCGAGATCGGCATTTGCCTTGTCAATCTTGTTGATCGCCACGACGATTGGCACCTTGGCCGCACGCGCGTGCTCGATGGCTTCGATCGTCTGCGGCTTAACACCGTCATCCGCTGCGACCACGAGAATCACGATGTCCGTTGCCTGCGCACCGCGTGCACGCATCGCGGTAAACGCTGCGTGACCCGGGGTATCGAGGAAGGTGATCGTGCCTTTACCGGTCGTGACGTGGTACGCGCCGATGTGCTGCGTAATGCCGCCGGCTTCATCGTCGACCACTTTCGCGCGGCGAATGTAGTCGAGCAGTGAGGTCTTGCCGTGATCGACATGGCCCATCACCGTGACAACCGGTGCGCGTGGTTTCTCTTCACCGGTCGGTTTTTCGTCAGCCAGCAATTGCTCGTCCATTTGCGAGTTGCTGACCGGCTTGGCGACGTGGCCCATTTCTTCAACGACCAGGGTCGCTGTGTCCTGGTCGATGACCTGGTTGATCGTCACCATCGCGCCCATGTTGAAGAGCACTTTGACGACTTCATTGCCTTTTACCGCCATGCGCTGCGCGAGCTCGGCCACGCCAATCGTTTCTGGAATTTCGACTTCACGAACCACCGGTGCCGTCGGCCTCTCGAAAGCGTGCTGGCCATCTGATGCCCCAACGGCAGAACGTCGCCGTGTCGGTGCCTTGCGCTTGCGGCGTCCGCTCTTGTCGCCGGCAACGTGCAGTTCTTTGCGACCGTAGCGGGTATCGCCGCCGCCGCCCTTCTTGCGTTCTTTGTCCTTGCTGCGACGCTCGCGCGCATCCTGCTCGGCTTTTTCCTCACGCGTTTTTTGTTCCAGCGCGGTAGCTGCGGCAATCTCGGCTTTTTCGCGCGCAGCCACTTCGGCTTCACGCTTCGCCTCTTCCTCGAGGCGCTTGGATTCTTCTACCTGCTTGACCGCTGCGTCGCGCTCGGCTTTCAGGCGCTCCTGTTCGCGGCGTGCCGCATCAAGCTTCTCTTCTTCTTCGCGACGTTGCGCGTCCAGTGCGTCCTGCTCTGCCTGCGCCTGCTTCTCAAGCACGTCGCGCTTGATGTACGTACGCTTTTTACGCACCTCAACGTTGACTGTGCGCGAACGACCCTGTGCGCCAGCCAGCTTCAGCTCGGACTGCGATTTCCGTTTCAGTGTAATGCGACGCGGCGCGCCAACCGTTGCCGGCGTTTCGTCCTGCCCATGGCTGCGGCGCAGATGGGTCAGCAGCTCGAGCTTCGCATCTTCGCTGATCGTGTCATCGGACCCTTTTACCTTGATGCCGGCCTCGTCAAGCTGAGTGATCAGCTTGTCGACCGGCACTTTCAGTACGTCCGCAAATTGTGCAACTGTTACGTCAGCCATTGATTACTCCAGGTCCTGCATTGATCAGGCTTGCTGTTCCGCTTCGAACCAGTGCGCGCGCGCCTTCATAATAAGTGCCGCGGCTTCTTCCTGATCCATCTCGTTGATTTCCAGCAGGTCGTCCGTTGCGAGGTCTGCCAGATCTTCTCTTGTGACGACGCCCTGGCTGGCCAGCTTGAACGCGAGCCCGCGATCCATACCTTCCAGCTCCAGCAAATCCTCTGCAGGTTCTGCCTCGTCGATCTTTTCTTCCTGCACGATTGCCTGCGTCAACAGCACATCGCGTGCACGGTTGCGAAGCTCGTTGACAATGTCCTCATCAAACTCCTCGATCTCGAGAAGCTCGGAAGTCGGCACGTAGGCCACTTCTTCGATCGTGGAAAAGCCTTCCTGCACCAGTATCAGGCCCACTTCTTCGTCGACATCGAGCTGCTTCGAGAAGAGTTCGATCAGTTCCTTCGTCTCCGCTTCGCTCTTCTGCTCGGCGTCGGTTTCCGTCATGACGTTGAGTTCCCAGCCCGACAGTTCGCTGGCGAGGCGAATGTTCTGCCCACCGCGACCAATGGCCTGTGACAGTTTGTCTTCGTCAACCGCGATATCCCTGCTGTGTGCGTCTACGTCAACGACGATCGACACAACCTCAGCCGGTGACATCGCATTGACGACGAACTGTGCCGGGTTTTCATCCCACAGGATGATGTCGACACGTTCGCCGGCAAGCTCGTTGGACACCGCCTGCACACGCGAACCGCGCATACCGACGCAGGCGCCGACCGGGTCGATACGCTTGTCGTTACTTTTCACGGCTATCTTCGCGCGCAAGCCCGGGTCACGGGCAGCGCCCAGGATCTCGATCAGGCCCTGGCCCACTTCCGGCACCTCGATCTTGAACAGCTCGACAAGGAACTGCGGTGAGGTGCGGGTCATGAACAGCTGCGGACCGCGCGGCTCGGGTTTCACTTCGAGCAACAGCGCTTTCATCCGGTCCTGCGGCCGTACCGGCTCACGCGGCACCATCTGGTCGCGCGGCACGAAGCCTTCGGCGTTGCCGCCGAGGTCGATGTAAACGCCGTTGCGATCTACCCGCTTGACGAGGCCGGAGAGCATTTCGCCCTCGCGGTCCTTGTATTCTTCCACGACCTGCTCACGCTCGGCCTCGCGCACTTTTTGCACGATGACCTGCTTGGCGGTCTGCGCAGCGATGCGACCGAATTCGACGGATTCCATCGGCACTTCGACGTAGCCGCCGGGCTCGGCCGCCGGGTCAACGTCAACGGCGTCAATCATGCGCAGCTCGCGGTCCGGGAACTCGAGTTCGGTGGATTCGTCGGCAAACACCAGCCAGCGGCGGAACGTTTCGTACTCGCCGGTTTCGCGATCGATCGCAACGCGCACGTCGATGTCGTCACCGTGGCGACGACGCGTGGCTGATGCCAGCGCTGCTTCGATGGCCTCAAAGATGATGCTTTTGTCGACGCCCTTCTCATTGGAAACGGCGTCAACCACCATCAGAATTTCTTTACTCATAATTCACTAGCTCCAGACATGCGCCACGCCCTAAACGGCCGGCACCAACCGGGCGGACTCGATCATCGCAATTTGCAAGGAATGCGCCACGCCATCCACCTCGACTTCTATGTTCTCGTCATTCGCGGCCTTCAAGGCACCGCGAAAATTTCGTCGTCCATCGGCGGGGAAGCGCAGCTTGATCTTCACTTCCTCGCCCAAAAATCGCTGGTCGTGCTCGGGCTTCGTCAGCCGCCGGTCGAGACCGGGCGACGACACCTCAAGCACGTAGTGACCCGGCAACGGATCCTCTACGTCCAGCAGGGCGCTGACCTGACGGCTGACGACTTCACAGTCTTCAAGGCCGATACCCTCGGGTCGGTCAATAAAGACCCGCAGCACCCCGTCGCGTCCACCGAGTTTCATCTCGAGGTCGCTCAATTCGTATCCCAGACGCTCTATCGGTGCTTCCAGCAGGCGTTTCAGTTCTTCACTGGTCATCTAAAAAAAACACCTAAACATCTGTTTATAAAACAAAAAATGGGCCTTAGGCCCATTGTCTTCTTGCGCAGTCCGAGGGCCGCCGGCTTACTCGGGGCAACAAAAAACCCCATAGCGGGGTTTTAACGTCTACCAAGAACTTGGTAGCGGGGGCACGATTACGCTGCTATTTGCGTAAAACCCACCACCGCGCAGGCCGGCGATTATAGGCAATCGCCGTAACGGGCGCAATGGCTTATCGAGCAGGCCAATCGCCGGGCTTTCGTGACAGCAGCGGCGTCAGTTCCAGACCGGATTTTCGTCGCGTCGCTTGACGTCTTATCGTGTCCGCCACGATGGTCGGGATCGGGCGTACACAGGTGGCATTTTGGATTGCTGGCGACGGCCTGCCTTCTGCCGACATGAGGCTCAACTCGAATCGACCAGCGAATCAATCGCGGCGACAACGATCAGGCCGGGCAAAAAATACGGCGCATCCGCGAGTCTTCACGAGCAGCAAGGTACGCCGCCTGGGATTCAAACTCGCGAATGATCTCCGGCTCCGGATCAGCCTCCTGG
>JBATFU010000050.1:0-1795 GCA_049665065.1 Woeseia sp.
GATCAGCGCTTCGCGCTTTTAGGAAAAAAAACACGCCGGGATCGGCCGCTAAAACTCCCAGAGAATGCCAATTGCCGGCAGCAACGGAAACCAGTACTCGTCGCGCAGCGTTAAGTAAGGCTGCGGACCAATATCGTCCTCGAAATTGAAATCGACGCAACAGGAATTGCGCCGGTTTGTGGCATTGGAAAGTTCGAAGAACGTCGTCAACTCCCCAATACGCACGGGGCTGCGGTAGGCAACCCGCAGATCGAGTGTCATGAACGCCCGAAAATTCTGCTGATTGCGTTCCGAGAATATGAGCTCGGGATCGTCCGGATCCGAGTCCGGCGCGATGCTCAACGTGGTTTTCGGCCAGCCACTGTGCGCGCTCGCCACTGCCGAAACATCCCAGTGACTGTTTTGCCAAAGGATGCCGAACTGCCCGGCATGGCGCTGGTCCCAGCTGCGCGCCACGTAGTTGCCGTTCACCCTGTCTGCCACTTCGGCCAGCGTGTAGGACAGCCACCAGCTCAGGTTGCGATCGTTCTCGTAGGCCAGCGAAAACTCGATGCCACGGGCACGTGCTTCGGTCGCCGCAATTATCGTACGGTCCGGCTTCAGCTCGGGCATGACGGCCAGAGGATCGAGCAGGTTTTCAAAGCGATCACGCAGGCGGGTCATGTCCTTGAAATAGGCTTCCACGCGCCACGACAACCGATCTGTGTTGCGATGCTGGATGCCGGCAATGACCTGGTCTGCGCGCTCGGCTGGAAAATAACGGGTTTCGCCATCGGCAATCTGCAGATCGTTGATCCCCTGTGACTGGTAATAGCGTCCGAGGCTCAACCGCAAATCGGTGTCACGGTTGAAGGCATGCAAAACACTGAGGCGCGGGCTGAGCTGCGAGTCGCTGCGCGTATCGGTGTAGCTTTGCTTGTCCCAGCGCAGCCCCAGCTCAAGGATGGTGTCGGGAGTCGACTGCCAGCGATCCGAGAGATAGGCGCCGACACTGTCACCATCAACCGGCCTGTCGAACGAGCGGCTTAAGGAGCTTGGCACGTCGCGAAAGCGCGCGAACGGACCGTAGTAATCGGCGGCGGCGCGGTAACGAAAATCTGCATCGTAGTGGTGAAACTGCGCGCCCCAGGACAGGCGATGACGCTCGTTAATATCGAAACTCCAGTCCTGCTGCAGCCCAAGCACGTTGATGTCCCGCCGGTCATCGACGGACGCGATGATCTCTTCGGGATCTGCGATATTGCCATTGCGCTGACTGTTCAATGACGCAACCGACAGCGTCGTGTAGCTGGCCAGCCTGTCACTCCAGTCCTGGCTCCAGTTTATCCAGAACTGCGCATTGCGCGTGTCGTTGGTTGATCGCTCGAGTTCCAGGGGATCGGATTCGGTGACGGCAATGATGTTGTCGGAGGCGACGAGTCCGTTGATTGACAGGCGACTGTCAGGTGACAGGTTGATACCGATCTCGGCGAAGAAGTCATTGTACGAAGGCTCGCCCAGCTCGGGTTTCAGCACGAGATCCAGGTTGCCGCGACGCGCCGACACGAGCCAGTCAATGTCGCCGTCAGCGAGGCGCCCTGCCGACAGCAATGAGGTGTTGTAGACACTCAGGCCAATTTCGGTATGTCGATCACTGTCGGGAGTGACTGTGTCAATTAACACGAGGCCGCCCATGCCGTCGCCGTACTGGGCTGGAAAACCGCCTGTGTAAACCTCAACGCCACTGATTGCGCGCGAGTCAATCGCACTGAACAGATTGTGGTAGTCGCGCACATGAAACGGGTCGAGCAGGCGC
>JBATFU010000051.1:0-2831 GCA_049665065.1 Woeseia sp.
CCGACAATGGTGCTGAAAAGTGCCGCAATGCACATGGCTGCCATGCCGTACAAGGGCCTGCCGAGCCGGTACGACATTTCCAGCGGCCCCCGAAACAGCAGGCCGAAGAGGCTGGCCTCTACGACATTGTTAAAGGCATACGCCAACGCAATCGGGGTATCCACGCCGGACGGCAGCAGGGATTCGATACCAAGCCGGCCGATAACGGCGCCAGTGATCCACAGCAGCCAGGTTCTTGTTGGTGTCGATACGAGCACGGCGGCGAGAAGACCGGTCGCCGGCCAGAAGGCGAGTATGGAGCCGCCCGCATAGCTGAGCTGGTAGCCGAGCGCCAGCAGGCTGGCGTGAATCGTCGCGTATGCCGCGACCAGCAAGCTGCATGACAAGAGCCTCGTCTGCCAAAAATGAGGCACATCCCATGACCGCAGGAACAGGCGCAGCGGTTCAATACCGAGTTTTGGTGCAGCAGAATTAGCCGGCGGCGCAAACATCAGCAGCATGCATGCCGGAAGATCTGGCGTCGCAGCATAAGACCAGCTGACAAGCACGTCACACAATGCCTGGGGAACACGAACGTATCTCCTGCGCAAGAATCGCTGCTTGCTGCCCGGTTGTTATTCCGCGCTTATGCGCCAACCCTGTATTTGTTTTTCGCGCTGCTTCCAACTGCTACGGCAAGACTAGCAGAGTTGCGGGCAGATGCTGGCATTCAGCAGCCACCTCAGGCCGGGGATACGGCCTGCAGTATGGGACCACACCGGCAGACTGTGGCGCGATCCGCGCCTGGATCAGGCTTCGCTGGAATCGAGCTCGCGCTTCAGTTCACGAGTTGCGGTGCGATGGATGACGATCGATACGATTACCACCATCACGAGGCCGCTGACGAGCACCACCTGGCTGACCCAGTCCTGGTCCGTGCGATTTGCGGTCAGATTGTCGAAGTCGCCGGCGATCGAGCCAAGGTAGGTGTACAGCGTCACCGCCGGCAACATGCCAAGCCAGGTAGCTACAGTCATTTTGCCGAGCGCAATTCCGCTCAGGCCGTAAATGACGTTCAACACGTTGTATGGAATCAACAGCGAGAGCCGCGACAGTACGACGATGAGAAAGCCTTTCCTCGCCACCGCGCGATCAATCGCCTGGAAGCGTACGTCTTCTGCGAAACGTCGCGCGAGCCAGTCACGCGCCAGCGTGCGACTGACAAAACTGCTGGCCAGAGAGCCAAGCGCAATGCTGACGGAAACGAGCGGGATGCCGAGTGTCAGGCCAAAAAGATAGCCGCCGCACAACATCAAAATTGAGCCGGGAACCATCAGCACCGTCAGCGCGACAAATCCAGCGACAAACAGGAAGCGGCCGGGCAAGGGATTTGCTGCAATCCAGACGGAAGCCAATTCGAGCCAGTCCGTAATCGGCAAAGTCGATGCAGCGACTACGACACCGATCAGCAGCACGATGCCGAGAATGGCTCGTGCGCGACTATCGTTGCCGGATGAATTCTGCTGTTGCTCAGTATTGATCACAATGTTGCCGTCCCTTGCTGACGAACGGCAAGTGAGCATCAGTGATGCATGGCCGCCGCCCTGCGCGCCAGTCCATACCGACGTCGACCGGGATACTACGTGCCCAGCTTGCTGAACGTCTGTAACAACTTGTATTTATTATCTTTGAAGTGACGCAATTCGCAGTGCGCCCGGCCAGTCTGCAGCCGCATCCAGCGCTTCCTGCGGGCTGACCAATTCGCCGAAACCGTTGTGAATAGGACGTTCTGACGAATAATTAAGGTGCACCCGGCTGCTTAGCTCCTGCAGGCTGGCCAACCCCGCCTTCAGGTTGCTGCGGGTAAAGCGCCGCACAACCGGCCCCGGAAAGCGGCCGCCCAGGTCGGCATTCAGGTAAGCAACCACCAGTGTGCGCCCGGCGTCGAGCTCCATCATCGTCCATGCACCCTGATTCTCGGGCAGGTAAATCGCCCCGTTAAGATCTTCTGTCGACAGTCCCGGAATCCTGCCGGCCAGCTGTGCCTTTGTAAGCAGCGCCGCGCCGCTGTCCGCAAGCTGCCAGCGATGCTCCCAGATGAGCCCGCCACTGTCGATTGCGACAGCCGGGTTTTTCTCACAAAAGATGACCCAGTGCCGATCGCGCACCGGCCAGGGCAGGTCGATGTGCTGGTAACGGGTGTAGCTGCCGGCGGCACCGCGCGACAGCATCGCGGTTGTCAGCCGCTCGTCCCTTTCATCGTTGCCGCCCATGACCGCCAGCCAGATCAATAAACGCGGAGCTTCGACGATTTTCAGCCCGTATACGCCCACTTTGATCAATTCGTCACCTGCGCCGGACTGGGCATGATCGGAAACCTTGACCACCGCATCGCCCGCCAGCAGTTCATCGATTTCTGCTGGTGATACCTGCGGCAGCGGCAGACTGCTTATCGCTGAATACAGCGAGAGCAGCGCTGGGACTGATCGATCAGCTGGCGGTTCGTCGGCGCCCGCGGCAGCGCACAGCAACGTCGCGCTGCAGGCGAGTTTGAACACGGCCGCGACGAGACGCCGGACTCTTCGAATTGTTTGCGTTGCTGCCATAGCTGAAGTTTGACCCGCCTGGCGAAGAAACGCACCAGCGCGACCGAATTTATTTTGGCGGGAAGGAGACTTTCACGCAATTAGCCTGAGCCGTCTCTAGGGGAAAACCCCCAGACGTTATGGTGAGTACACCTCATTTTCATTTGTTGGCAATCCGTTCAGTCTGGCTGCGAGTAAGTAAGCCCATGATTCGCGTGCAATGCCATGGAATCAGGTTTTCGAATGAATCGGTAATCGGGGAAGTAC
>JBATFU010000052.1:0-8533 GCA_049665065.1 Woeseia sp.
CTTTGGAAATATTGCAATCGGTGCGTGAAGAAGTGGCGCTTGTGCAGCATCCTGCCTACAACCGCTTCCCGCAGAATTTTTCGCATATTTTTGCGGGCGGCTACGCAGCCGGTTACTACAGCTACAAATGGGCCGAAGTGCTCGCGGCTGATGCGTTTGCCGCGTTTGAAGAAGCCGGCATTTTCGACGCGGTTACCGCTGCGCGGTTTCGTCAGGAGATCCTCGAGGTCGGCGGCAGCCGCGACTTCATGCAGGCGTTTGTCTCGTTCCGCGGGCGCAAGCCCACGATCGATGCGCTCTTGCGGCAGGCCGGCATCGGTAAAGCCGCATGAAGTTCGCCACCTGGAATGTGAACTCCCTGAACGTTCGCTTGCAGCATGTGTGTGAGTGGCTGCAGGCCGCCGAGCCGGACGTGCTGGTGTTGCAGGAGATCAAACAGCTTACCGAGGCATTCAATGCCGAGGCATTCCTGGAGCTCGGCTATCAGTCTGTCGCCAACGGCCAGAAAACCTACAACGGCGTCGCGACACTTGCACGCACTGCGTTGACGGATGTGGTTACCGATATTCCCGGTTTTGACGACCCACAGCGACGCGTGCTGGCAACCACCGTGAACGGCGTGCGTGTCGTGAACCTTTACGTGCCCAACGGCCAGAGCCTGGACTCCGACAAGTACCAGTACAAACTCGGCTGGCTCGCTGCGGTAAACGACTGGCTCGCTGCAGAGCTAAAGGCTCATGAGCAACTGGTCGTCATGGGCGACTTCAACATCGCGCCTGAAGATCGCGATGTCTACGATCCCGAGAAGTGGGGCGAAGATGTTCTCTGCAGCCCGCCGGAGCGCGCCGCCCTGCAATCCTTTCTGGCGCTTGGCCTGACTGATGTTTTCCGCCAGTTTGACCAGCCCGACGCAACCTTCAGCTGGTGGGATTACCGTGCTGCGGGTTTCCGGCGCAATGCCGGCCTGCGCATCGACCTGATCCTGGCCAGCGAGAAACTGGCGCAAAAATGCGAGGCCAGCTACATCGACCGCGAACCGCGCACCTGGGAACGCCCGTCAGACCATACCCCCGCGATCGCCGAATTTCGTATGTGACATATTCCCGGCGAATGTGACATATTGCCGAAATAATGTGTCTCGCCAAGCCGCCAAACCAAGGTACTATTCGTTGCAGGACGCGTGCGCTGCAGGCGCGGTCTCGCGAGTGTCCCCGGGCAATGACCCGGTGACGATGCCCGATAAAAATAATAATAAGAGGCGTATCTTGTCACAGGACAGACGCAACGATTTTGACGTTACCAATACCGTCCAGGTAAGCAGCGCTGCTGCTGTGCGCAATGCGGTACGCGAGTTGTTCGCGACCACTTATCCCGGCGTCCCGTTCGACAAGCTGTGGCTTGCATTTTACGACTTCGAGCGACTGTTCACCGGGAACTACCCCGGATACATCGGTTGTGACACCACCTATCACGATATGCAGCACACGCTCGACATGACGCTTGCGCTGGTGCGGCTGATCGCCGGCCATGACCGGACCATGACCGGCGAAGACCGGCTGGGTCCGGAGCGTGCCCAGATGACAATCATCACGTCGCTGTTTCACGACTCGGGTTACATCCGTCATGCCGAACGCGACCGCGATTTTAAGAACGGCGCCGAGCTGACCTTGCATCACGTGTCGCGCAGTGCCGATTTCCTGCGGCGCTACCTGCCGGACCTCGGTCTGGCAAACGACGCGGCGGTCAGCAGCATCATCGTGCACTTCACGGGCTACGAGGTTGATCTCGACACCATTGAACTTGACGACCCGCGCGACTCGATTTGCGGCCACCTGCTGGGCACGGCCGATCTGATCGCGCAGATGGCGGATCGCTGCTATCTCGAGAAATGCCGGGATCGGCTTTACAAGGAATTCGTACTGGGCGGAATCGCGGTCGAGCATTCGCAACCGGGCAGCTATGTCGTGCGCTACGAATCCGGCAACGACCTGTTAAGACAAACGCCTGAATTCTACCAGCAGGTGCTTAGCAATCGGCTGCAGGCCAAGTTCAATCGCGCCTACCGCTACTTCGAGGTGCTGTTCGATGGCGAGAACCCCTACATCGACGCCGTGCGTGCCAACATGAAACACCTGTTGCGCGTCCTGAAGGACGACAACTGGATGTTGCTGCGGCGCAGCCCGCCGTATTTCCTTGTCGATGACAAGATGGGGGCACAAATGGATGAGCTCGTCATCTCACAGCTGCAGCAGGTACCGCCTCAGCACGAGCGCACACGGAACATTCTTACTGCCTGAGCGTGTTGCCGGCCAGTGCTTCGCGCACGAACTCGAGCCGGTCATTGCCAAAGAACATTTCGCCACCCACGAAAAAGGTCGGCGCGCCGAATGCGCCGCGCTGCACGGCTTCGTCGGTGTTTGCTTTCAGCAGATCCTTGACCTCCTGGCTCGAACTCGCCTGCAGCAGGCCTTCCGCATCAAGCCCGGCGTCGTTCGCGATCTTTAGTAACACGGCCGGATCAGCGAGGTCGCGCTGCTCTGCCCACATCGCGTTGAACAACCGCTGGTGCAGCGCCTGAAAGCCGCCCGCCTGCTGTGCGGCGAGCGCGAGGCGTAACGCGCCGAGCGTGTTCTGCGGAAACGCAGGGTTCATCCGGAACGCGATGCCATAGCGCGCAGCCCAGCGCTCGAGATCCTTCACCAGGTATTTGCCGCGCGCCGGCACCGTTGCAGGCGGCGTATTGCCGGTCGCTTTCATAATGCCGCCGAGAAAGAACGGTCGATACACGACTTCAGCGGCGCCCAGCGTCGCCAGCTGGCTGTTGGCCAGGTAAGAGTAACTGCTTACATAGTCGTAGAAAAACTCGACGCGCCTGCTCATGCCGGGACCCCTCTGCCTAGTGATTATCGGTTGGCGCGGCGAGCATATGGCGACGCAGCGCAGCCGCCTCACCGGCCAGCAGCCGGCGGTTCGCAAAAAAAGCAGCGAGTGCCGCTGCGAATGCCATATAGATCAAACCGACGGTGCCAAAGTCACGCAGCAAAAAGGTCTCCACCGTGTACAGAGAAATCTCGTCGACCAGTGCCAGCGCGCCTGTATTGAATTCGCGCCCGGTCAGGAACAAGGCAACGAAGAAACTGCCGGCAACTGCAGCAATAGCCGTAGTGACGGCTGCGGTTGTGGGGAAGCGCCAGTCGAGCCCGGACCCGCCACGCTGCATCGCGATACCAATGACGATTCCCTGCAGCATGGAAACCCACGGGAAGTAACGATCGAACACCATCGCGATAAACACCCACAAAACGATCGTCATTACGGCAGCGAGAATGGCGCCCACCGTGCCACGGGAAAAGTTTTGCGCCGCCAGCAGCTTTGCTGCTGTGGCCGGCTGCGGCGATTTTCTTTTTCCGCCGAAAAGTGACAGTAGTTTAAGCATGGTGAAAACTTTGGGTGAAAAGGCTTGCAACAAGTTCGGTTGTTTATGGTAGGTGAGTTGCAGCGTCAGCGCGACTAGCTGGCCTTGCTCTTCGACTGCTCCATGACGCACCTGGCGGCCGCCAGGTCTTCTATCGCGGTGCCGACGGATTTGAACAGCGTAATGTCTGACTCGCGGACGCGCCCGGGATGCCTGCCGCGCACCAGCATTGCCAGGTCGGCCAATATGGCGTCTCTTGCAATAAGCCCCGCCTGCAGCGCCTGCACCAGCTCACCGGCTTCGCTTAGCGCTCCCTCGAACGTGTCGACGAAAATCTGTGCGCGCGCAACGGCGTCGCCATCGGCCTCGGCCATCCGCTTGGTAAATGCGCCCACGAGATCGAGGTGCTGTCCCGGGCGCAACCACTCGCCCTTGATCAGCGGCGTCTCGCTCAAGGTCGCACAGCTTATGATGTCAGCCTCTGCTACAGCCGACGGCAGTGACGCTGCAATGTCGATCTGCAGGCCAGGGCGCGCAAGCTTTTGCGACAGTTTGAGCGCCTGCGCGGGCCGTCGGCCCCAGACAAGCACGCGTTTGATCCGCCTGACCGCGGCGTGTGCCGCGACCAGGTGCGGTGCCAGCTTGCCGGTGCCGACGATCAGCAAAGTCTCTGCCGATTCCGGTGACAGGTAGCGAGATGCCAATGCGGATGCGGCGGCAGTGCGGCGCAGTGTCAGTTCCGCACCGTCGAGCACGGCCAGCGGCACGCCGCTTGTCGCATCAAGCAACAGGTAGCTCGCCTGCACCGATGCCAGACCACGTTGCGCGTTGTCGGGAAACACGCCAGCGATCTTGACGCCCAGCTTTGCGCCTTCCTGCCACGCGGGCATCAGCAGCAGCGTGCCATCGGCCTGGCCAGGGATGCGGATCGCGTGAGTTGTCCGCGCAGGGGTTACGGTATCGCTCGCAAAAGCCTTTGCGATTGCGTCGATTAGCAGCTTGTAGGGCAGCGCGCTGGCAACTGCCTGCTGGTCAAAAATCAGCACGCGTTGCAGATGGGGACAGGTCGAGATCGCATGGCGCTGCATTATAAACGTTGCTTGTCGGGGATGGTGTTGTCTGGCGCAGAAATCCTGCGCGTGAGCTGCGAATAAAGCGCAAAGTGAATCCCGCCCCGGGCGAACGAACTGCGCTGCCAAAAAGGCTCATCAGCTGCTCATTGCGACAATTGCAGTACGGGGCAGTACGAGCAGGATCCAACGTTCGATCTGAGTCAGCTCATTGTCACTGCCGTGTCGCAATGGCCGCACGACGCTTGCACGTAACGCCCGCCGGTGTAACCATTTTGCCCGCCAGTGCGCCCATGGCGTGCGACCCGCGCGCTGGGCTGGCAACAGGAGCTGCACCATGGACCTCACGACCGCCTGGCCAGGCATTACTGCGCTGACTATTTTTGTGCTCGCGTACGTACTTGTTGTCACCGAAGAATTCACGCATCTGAAAAAATCCAAACCGGTAATGCTGGCTGCCGGCCTCATCTGGGCCGTAATCGGTATTTACTACGCGGGCACCGGCGAAACCGAGCTGCTCGATGAGGCGGTGCGCGAATACCTGACAGAGTTCGCCGAGCTGTTCCTGTTTCTGCTGGCGGCGATGACTTACGTCAATTCGATGAGCGAGCGGCGGGTGTTCGATGCCCTGCGCAGTCGCCTGGTGTCTTTCAATCTGAACTATCGCGCCTTGTTCTGGATTACCGGCGTGATCAGCTTCTTCCTGTCCGCGCTGATCGACAATCTCACTACCGCGCTCGTAATGTGCGCTGTGATCCTTGCTGTGGGCCGGGACAGCCCCAAATTTGTTGCGGTTGGCTGTATCAATATCGTCGTGGCCGCCAATGCCGGCGGTGCCTTCAGCCCGTTCGGCGATATCACGACGCTGATGGTGTGGCAGCAGGGTCTTGTGCACTTCAGCGAGTTCTTCCGCCTGTTCGTGCCTTCGGTGGTCAATTACGTCGTACCTGCCATTTTCATGTCGTTGGCCGTGCCCCGCGAGACGCCGGTCGCGGATATTGAAACGGTTTTGATGCGACGCGGAGCGAAGCGCATCATCCTGTTGTTTGCGGTGACGGTGACGACGGCTGTGTGTTTTCACAACTTCCTGCACCTGCCGCCGTTCCTGGGCATGATGACCGGCCTCGCATTCCTGAAATTATTTGGTTTCTACTTGCGACATACGCACAAGCCGACGGTCCCGAGTCACGTGCAGCATGAAATGCACGGTGACACGGTACCGTTTGACAGCTTTCGGGAAGTGGCCCGCGCGGAGTGGGACACCTTGCTGTTTTTCTTTGGCGTGATCATGAGCGTCGGCGGGCTGTCGTTTCTCGGCTACCTCGCGCACCTCTCCGGGTATTTCTACCTTGAACTCGGCCCGACAACTGCAAACGTGCTGGTCGGTATTGTGTCCGCAATCGTCGATAACATACCGGTCATGGTTGCCGTCCTGCACATGAGTCCGGACATGGATCTGCAGCAATGGCTGCTGGTTACGCTGACGGCAGGTGTCGGCGGCAGCATGCTGTCGATCGGCTCGGCAGCAGGGGTTGCGTTGATGGGCCAGGCGCGCGGCCACTACACTTTTTTTGCACACCTGCGCTGGACGCCGGTCATTGCGCTGGGCTACGTGCTGAGCATTATCACGCACCTGTGGATTAACTGATCGTGCAGGCGTTCGTGCACTACATCGGGACAGCACCGACGCCTATCCGACTCAGCTTTCTACTACTGTTCGTGATTGCCGTGCACGTGCTGGTTCTCGCGATCAAACGCGTCGCCACGAAGTGGATGAGTCGCAAGGTCGATCGCCGCTATCGCAAACTGAAGTCCATCTCTACGCTGCTTACGAGCGTTCTTATGTTCGCGCTGTACTTCATAGCGATCGGCCTCGTCTTTCACGAACTCAACATTTCACTGACCGCATACTTCGCCAGTGCTTCAGTGATTGGTCTTGCGATCGGCTTTGGTTCGCAGGGCGTTGTACAGGATGTTGTAACGGGACTGACGCTGATTTTTTCGGATCTGCTGGATGTCGGCGACCTCGTTGAAGTTAGCGGCCAGACCGGCATCGTCAAGGCCATTACGATGCGCTTCGTGCGCATTGAGAACGCGCTCGGCGCGAGCGTGTTTATCCCTAATCGCACGATCAGCAACGTGACGAACTATCCGCGCGGCTACGTTCGCTGCACTGCCGACGTCACGCTGAAAGGCGACGCGGCGGCCAAGGATCGCGCCGCCGCGATAGCCGAACGGCTAATGGCCGGCGTAGGCCAGCAGTTTCGCGGCATCCTGATCACCGACCCGTCCGTCGAGGGTCGACTCGTGTTCGATTCCGGCAAGGAAATACTGCGACTGAAGTTCCGCATCTGGCCCAACCGTGGCGGCCCCATCGAAACAACCTTCTGCCAGGAACTTGCCGCCGAGCTGAAAAACCTCGATCCGGATTACATGCCATGGATGATTGCGATCAATTACGAAGTCGAGGTGCGCAAGGAAACGATCAAGGCCGGTTCCGTCTGGCCGTGGCGGCGTCGCTGACGCCAGCCGCCCGCCGTTTCGTTTTGCCTTGCGCAGGCCGATGCCAGTACGATTACCGACAATGACAGCCAGTTTCCTGCTCAGGGTTTGAAGAACACCAGCCTGATCCGGCCAAAATAACTTGCCTCGCAGCGCCGCGCGGCGTAAATCAGCACTCCCGCCTGTACCGTATTAAAGGAAGACCCGTGAAATACCCGATCCTGTTATCCGCCCTGCTCGTCTCGCTGCCAACCATGGCGCAGGAGCCGCTCAGTGCGGAACGGCCCAGTTTCAGCTCATCGCCGATCGCACTCGATAGCGGTTTCTGGCAGCTCGAAGGCGGTTACCAGTACATCCGCAGCACGAGTGACGTCGACGGCTATGCGCTGCCTTTGCTGCTGCTGCGCTACGGTGCGGGTGACAACACCGAAGTGCAGCTGTCCTGGTCGGGTTACAACCGTGTCGATGTTGGGCCATTGTCGTTTGACGGGGTAAGCGATATGAACCTCGGCGTGAAATGGCAGTTGTCGGACGATGACGCGACAACGCCCTTCGGTTTGTTCGCGAGTTTGTCGCTACCGGTTGGCGACAACGACTTCAGCAGCAATGAAGTTGATCCGACTGTTGGACTGTTCTGGGCACATGCCGGTCGTGCCAGTTTGTTCGGTACTGTGCTGGTCAGTGAATCCGGCAATGACACGACAATCGGCAACGGCGTTGGCATCAACCTGCCGATGGCGGACCGCTGTAAAACCTGCAGTGCGTACCTCGAATTCGTCAGCCTGTTTCCTGAAGGCCGCGGACCGCAACACAATATCAACGGCGGCATCAGCTGGCTGCGCTCGAACGATTTCCAGATCGACGTCAATCTGGGAGTCGGTCTGAACGACCGCGCCGACGATGGCTATTTCGGTTTCGGGGCAGCGTATCGATTCTGACTGACCCTGCCGCGACGCCTACATGTAGGGCGACATCAGTGCCGCGGCCGAGTCGCGAATGCGCACCGCTGCGGACCGATCGCTCAGTTCGGCGAGCGTGATGCGCCGGCTCGTAGCAATGACACGATCGAAATAGCTTTTCAAATCGCGGCTCAGGTCAGCAGAAAAGACTTCGATGCCGAGTTCAAAATTAAGGCGCAAACTCCGTGAATCGATGTTCGCGGAGCCAATCATCGAGTAGTCACCGTCGATACACAGTAGCTTGGCGTGGCAAAAGGGCGCCGGCTGGTACCAGGCTTCGATATCCCAGCGCAACAGGTCGGCCAGTACGTTGCGGTGCGCCCAGTGCATGTAGGGCAGATTGTTTTTTCCCGGCAAAACCAGGCGGACCAGCACGCCGCGCAATGCCGCAGACTCGATTGCGCCCAGCAGGTCACGGCTGGGCAGAAAATAGGGCGTCATGATATCCAGCGATTCCCGCGCGCTGCTGATCGCGGCATTGATGGTGCCAGACAGAACATCCAGCTCATCGTCAGGCCCGTCTGGTAATACGCGGCATTGCATGTCGGCGACCGGCGCGGCAGGGGGCATTATTGCAATGTCATCAG
>JBATFU010000053.1:0-5809 GCA_049665065.1 Woeseia sp.
ACGCCATCACGCAGGTTGCCGTCAAACGATGCTGCTGACAATTGCTGTGGCAGTGCATTAACGGCGCGCGTCCACACGAAGCGCGCGCCGGAATCGGTGCGCAGAATCCAGAACGACAACAGAAACGCACACACGAGCAGCGCGCCAAGTGCGATCGAAAAATAAATGAGGGCGCGTCGCATCACAGCAGCGGCGACCCCATCGTGAAGTGAATGCGCCAGGGCTTGCCTTGAATATCGAGGCCGCGCGCGAAGTCGAGACGTATCGCACCGGCGACCGAGTACCAGCGCACGCCAAACCCGATTCCCTTGCGCAGCTCAGCGGTGCCCCAGTCATTGAACGCATTGCCGATATCCGCAAAGCCGGCAACCGACCAGCGCTCTGCAACTTTCATTTCGATCTCGGCGCTGCCGGTCACGATGTGGTTGGAACCGATGTCGTTGTTGCTGAGGCTCTGGAAATCATAGCCGCGCACGCTTGAGCTGCCGCCTGCCTTGAATCGGTAGGTGTCCGGCAGCTGCGAAACGGACAGGCTGAAGGGCTCGCCGTTCTGCGTGCCGCTCAGTTCACGCACCTCGGCGTCGCTGTAGCCGATTTCTGCGCTGAGCAGCAGTTTGAAGCGATCCCCGTACAGGTAGCTGCGGCGGCTTGACGCATAGATCTGCGAGAAAGTGCGCTCTGATCCCCAGGCGTCATTGGCGGTAAAAATCCACGCCTGCTCGCGATGCCCTTCGGTGGCAAAGCCCTGGCCGCGGACCGTCGGCCAATCCCATTCAATGCCGAGCGCAATCGTATTGATCGTATTTTTGAAGATGCCGGCAAAACGCGGATCCTCTGATGCTGCGATAACGCCGGGATCCGCGTCGGCGCCCGGCCGATAGTCGAAAGTTTCCCGCACGAGTTGTACGTAAACCGTTTCGAAGATTTGCTGGAAACCCTGCTTGCGATCGCGCACGTAGAGACGGCCGAGCCGCGCGTTGATATCGTCGACCTGGCCATTGGCGAGTTGCACGAAGTTTTCATCAAAAGCGTCGCGCTTGAATTCGAGATCCTGATTCTCGGACCGCAGGCTGGCCGACGCGATCCAGTACTGGCGCCGCTCGGTACGACGCGGGACGCGGTAGTCCGCGCGCACCGAGATCTCGTCATCAATTTCACGGTAGCCGGTACCGATATCGATACGATCGCCGCGTGGCGACAGGCGATGCCGGCCCCACAGGCCCTGCAGACGAATACCGGTGTCCGTGCCGAAGCCAAGCGTTCCCTGGTAGATGTCACGCTTGTCGCTTTCGAGGATTGCGCGCAAATCAACAACGGGCGGTGATTCCTTAAGGCGCCGGTCTTCGCGTACCTCTAGGTCAGTGAAGTACCCGGTACGCCACAGATCGAGACGAAACTGTTCGAGCAGCTCGGCGCTGTAGGCCTTGCCCGGATAGAAGCGCGGAATGTTCTCGAGCACCCAGGGGTAAAGCTTCTCCTGCTCATAAATGATTTCACCAAACACTGCCTGCTCGCCGGTATCGAGCGTCAGGGCAAGCGCTGCGGAATTTTCTGCGAGATCCACGGCGATGCGGTGCTTTGAAAAGCGCGCCGACAAATAGCCGTGTGCTTCGGCAAGCGACAACGCCGATTTTTTTTGTTCTTCCCAGGTCAACTGATTCAGGACCGAGCCTTTCGTTAACGGCCAGTCGCGGCGCCAGTTACGTAACTCGTCCTGTTCAGCGCCTGCGCCCAGCAGCGTGATTTCGGCTGCAGCAATTCGCAGCGGCGGTCCGGGCTGGATTTGCAGGCGCATTTCCCATGCACCGTCATTCAGCTCGCGCATGCTGCTGACAACTTCCGGTTGGTAGAAGCCGTAGGGTTTCAGCGCAGCGCGCACGCGTTCCTCAGCATCCGCGCGCAACTCGTCGAAACGCCGCGCGGCAAGTCGGCTCGATTCAGCAAAACGAAAGCTCTCGAGATGCAGGTGCACGTTGCTCAGCAATGGCTCGCCGACACCAGTGACCGCGTAACGCAGCTCGTCTGAAACAGCGAGCGCCGGCAATAGTTGCAACGCGAGCAAAGCCGTTAGCCGGATCGACTGTCTGAACTGCATTCGTTTACCAGGGAAAAGAAAGGACAGGCATTGTAAGGGGCCAGCGGCCACCGCGACGAGTGCCATCGGGGGTCGCGGCCGGCGAATACCCCGCCGTAAAGTCATTCCGACCGCAATGGCGGGCGCAGGTTCGGCCGAACTGCTACTTCTCGGCGCCGGCCGGCAATGCATCCAAACCGGCCTGGCATGCATCAAGGAAAGGCAGGTTCTCGCGGGCTGCGCCCAGGCGCCGGCACGCCAGCCAAAACACAGCAGTCCGTTGCGTCGTAGTTGTTTACTGTTATACTCAACTACAACACTAAACTACCCCGGAAGCCCTTATGCCCGACCCGACCAAGCTAATGACCCTGCTGCTACTGCTGGCGCTCAGCGCCTGCGGACGCGACGCGCAGATGCCGGTACAGCAAGTGTCGAGCCCTGATTTCGCTGCCATTGATGGCGTCCGGCCGCAAGCCGCCAACTGGTATGCCAGTCACACGGCAACAGCGCCGCTCGCGGCGGTTGCGGCCGCCGCCGTGCACGCTAAAACCAGCGGCCAGGTTCTGGAAATCCTGGCCGAGGAAGGCGACGCCGTGCAGAAGGGTCAGCCGCTGGCCTACCTCGACACCGCGCGCAGCCGCCTGCAGCTGCAACGAGTCAGCGCTGAACTGTCACAAAGCCGCAATGCGCTGGCGCGGGCCCTGACGCTGGCCGAGCGCGGCCTGGTCAGCCGCGCATCCGTCGAAAGCCTTGAGTTCGCGGTGGCGGAACTGACCGCGGCGCTGGAACTGCAGCAGCTTGAGCTCGATTACGCGGTTATTCGCGCGCCGATCGCCGGGGTCGTTGCCGAGCGCGCCATTCGCGTTGGCCAGCAGCTCGCCCCCGACGCTGCCGCGTTCCAGATCACCGATACCTCGCGCCTTTTGGCCGAACTCAGGATTCCGCAGGTCGAGTTGCACAGGTTTTCGCCCGGCCAGCCCGCCGAAGTGCGGCCCGATGCGCTGCCGGAACTAAGCATTTCGGCAACAGTCGACAGATTGAGCCCAACGATCGACCCGGCAACGGGCACCTTCCGGCTGACCGTCTACGTTGATAACGCCCAGGGCGTGCTGGCGCCGGGCATGTTTTCACGCATCACGATTGGCTATCAGAAGCATGAAAATGCCATGATCCTGCCGGCGAGCGCGATCAAGCTGGAAGATGGCAGGCACACGGTCTACGTGATCCGCGGCGAGCGCGCCGAATTGCGCGCCGTTACGACGGGCATCTGGCAAGGCCAGCAGGTGGAGATACTGAACGGCCTCGGATTTGACGAGCAGGTGTTTCGCAACGCTTCCCTGGGAGCGTTGCATGCCAATCGATTGCTCGTGACGTCTGCAGCATCGGCAGCAAGCGGCGGATAGCCGAATACTATAAAAAGCAGTGAGGGAGCAGTACACGATGAGAAACTGGACGGCAGTTACCGTAGTGGCCGCCATGCTATTTCTCGGCGCCTGTGAAAAGTCAGAACTCGACGCCGATGCCGGAACGGACCCCGAGGACGAACCTGAGGCAGCTATCCCGGTAGAAATTGCGCGCCCGGTACGCGCCGACATTGCCGCCAGTTACTCGGGAACCGCAGCGATAGAAGCCCTGGCCGAGGCAACTGTGATTGCGAAAGTTGGCGGCGAGATTCTCACCATACAGGCCGAAGAAGGCGACGACGTAAAGGCCGGGCAGGTGCTGGCCCGCCTTGACGGCGATCGGCTGCGCCTGTCATTGCAGCAATCAGATGCCAACCTGCAGAAATTGCGACGCGACTTCCAGCGCAATCGTGACCTGCAGGAAAAAAGCCTGATCAGCCAGGGTGACTTCGAGAAAATCCAGTACGAAATGGAAGCGCTGGAAGCTTCCAACAAACTCGCCAGGCTCGAGCTCAGTTATACCGAGATCCGTGCACCCATCGACGGCGTAATCTCCGAACGCTTCGTGAAAACCGGCAACACGATCGAGGTCAACTCGCCGATGTTTCACATCACGAGCCTGGAGCCCCTGGTCGCCTACCTGCACGTACCGGAACGGGAATATCGACGTATTGCGCGTGGCATGCCCGCTGCGATCGAAGTCGATGCGCTTGCAGGGCAGCGATTCGAGGCAACGATTGCGCGCATTAGTCCGGTTGTGGACCCGGCAACCGGTACCTTCAAGATTACCGTTGAAGTTTCGGATGCCAGTCAGCGGCTGAAGCCGGGAATGTTCGCGCGCATCGGAATCGTGTCCGATGTTCGTCCTGATGCGCTGCAGATCGCACGCGCCGCAATTATTGATAACGAGGGCGAACAGTTTGTGTTTGTCGTCGAAGATGGCGTTGCCAAACGGCGCAGAATCGATACCGGTTTGACAGCAAACGGCATGGTCGAAATCGTTGGCGGCCTGACTGACGAGGAACGAATCGTCGTTGTCGGCCAGGCCGGATTGCGCGACGGGGCGAAAGTAGACGTTGTCAACGCGGATATCCCGCTGGCAGCACCTGCCGACGCTGCTACTGCAGCACCTGCAGATGCCGGCTAGGCTAGAACGCACATGCGTCGCCTGATCGAGATAGCAACAGAACGGCGCATCACGGTCTTGATGTTCACCGTGGCCATTGCGCTGTTCGGCATGGTCTCGCTGTCACGACTCAACGTTAACCTGCTGCCGGATATTTCCTATCCGACCATTACCGTCCGCAGCGAATTAACCGGCGCAGCGCCTGCCGAAATCGAAAACCTGCTGACCAAACCGATCGAGGAAGCGGTTGGCGTGATTCGCAATATGCGCCGCATTCGCTCGGTATCGCGCACCGGCCAGGCCGACGTTACGCTCGAATTCCTGTGGGGCACCGATATGGACATCGCCGGTGTCGATGTCCGTGAAAAAATCGACATTCTCGAACTGCCGCTGGAGGCAAGCCGCCCATTGCTGCTGCGCTTCGATCCGTCCAGTGAACCGATTATGCGGCTGGGACTGCTGCAGGCGAGTGCCGGGCAAAGCAGTTCGGATAACAGCGCCACGCTGAAAGCGCTGCGCCGACTTGCCGAGGATCGCATCAAGAACGAGCTGGAGGCTGTTGAGGGTACGGCTGCCGTCAAAGTGAGTGGCGGCCTCGAGGATGAAATCCAGATTCGCGTCGACCAGCGCAAGCTGTCGCAACTCGGCATCAATATCAACGACGTTGCAACGCGCTTGCGCGCCGAGAACGTCAACCTGTCCGGTGGTCGCCTCGAAGAGGGTACGCAGCGCTTTCTCGTGCGCACGATCAATGAGTTTGCAGATGTTGCGGACTTCGGCAATGCGATCATCACGAATATTGATGGCACGCCGGTTTACCTTAGAGATGTCGCGACCGTAACGCGCGGTTTCAAGGAACGCGAGGCAATTACCCGCGTCGACGGTCGCGAATCGGTCGAGCTGGCTGTTTACAAAGAAGGTGATGCGAACACGGTGCAGGTGGCGCGCCGCATCGCCGCCCGCCTGGAAAGCCTGAAAGAGACCTTGCCAGAGGAAATTGAACTCAAAGAAATTTACGACCAGTCGTCGTTTATATCAGCTGCCATTCGCCAGGTAACGTCCGCCGCCCTCATCGGTGGCCTGCTCGCCATTATCGTGTTGTATGGCTTCCTGCGTAATGCACGCGCGACAGCAATTATCGCAATTGCCATACCGGTTTCGATTGTCGGCACGTTTCTGCTTATGTACGGCAACGCGGTATCGCTC
>JBATFU010000054.1:0-4737 GCA_049665065.1 Woeseia sp.
GCTTAGCCTTGAAGAGACATAGTTTGATGATAATCGCCCGAAGGCGATTCGAATCTATCCCCTCAATTGGGAATAGGCAGTATCGATTTAGGAGAGGTGGCTGAGTGGCTTAAGGCGCTCGCTTGGAAAGCGAGTGTACGCTTATACCGTACCGGGGGTTCGAATCCCCCCCTCTCCGCCACTTTGCTTTTCTCCCTGTAAGGCCTGTAAGAAAGCGGCATTACAGGCAGCCCGGTACCCCCGCAGCCGTCTCGCGCCACTGCATGAACCGAAGCTGCCACAAAAATTTACAGTATCTCGCGCCGATTCTGGCGATAATCTGCCGCAGCAAAAACTGGAGTAAGCAATGCGTTGGGAAGGCCGCCGCAAGAGCAGGAACATTGAAGATCGTCGTGGCGCGCGCCGGCCCGGCCTGATTGGCGGTGGCATCACCACCATCGTCGTGCTGCTGGTGGCTGCTTACACCGGGCTCGATCCAACCATGTTGATGAAAGGACTGGAGACGGTAACTGCCTCCACTTCCGGCTCCTCTTCACAACCGCTACCCGAGAATCTCGAAAACGATCCAGCTGCAAATCGCATCGCGGTCGTACTCGCGGATACCGAAGACGTGTGGGGCGAAATCTTTGCTGCCGCGGGGCAACAGTACCAACCACCGTCGCTCGTGCTATTTACTGGCGCTACGGCATCAGCCTGCGGCACCGGCCAGGCGGCCATGGGGCCGTTTTATTGCCCGGGTGATCGCAAGGCGTACATCGACCTGAGTTTCTTCAACGACCTGCAGAATCGCTTTGGCGCGCCCGGTGACTTCGCGCAGGCCTACGTCGTGGCACACGAGGTCGCACACCACGTGCAAAATATTGTTGGGTTGTCGGGCAAGGTTCGCGAATTGCAGAGAAACAGTCGCAGTGAGGCCGAGGTAAACCAGCTCTCCGTGCGCCTGGAGCTGCAGGCCGACTGCTACGCCGGCGTCTGGGCCCGGCGCGCCGACAAGATGCACAATATTCTTGAAGAAGGCGATATCGACGAAGCACTGAATGCCGCGAGTGCCATCGGCGACGATCGTTTGCAGAAACAGTCGCGCGGAACCGTGGCGCCTGATTCATTCACGCACGGCACCTCTGCGCAGCGAGTTCGCTGGTTCCGCACGGGCTACGACAGCGGCAATCCGGACTCCTGCGATACCTTCGGGGCCGCCACGCTCTGAGTCTGTCTGCCGCGGCACGATTGCCATAGCGCTGCGGCGCAGAACCTTTACAATCGCGCCATGCTGCAGTTCACCCATCTCGCGCTACGCCGTGGCGCCCGCCTGCTATTTGAAGGCGCGTCGCTGCAGATCCACCCCGGACAGAAGGTTGGCGTAACCGGCGCGAACGGTTGCGGCAAATCCAGTCTTTTTTCCTTGCTGCTCGGCGAGCTGCACGCGGATGCCGGCACAGTCTCGGTGCCGCGCGACTGGGTCATTGCCCACGTCGCACAGGAAACGCCGCACGATTCGCGCGCCGCAATCGAGTACGTTCTGGACGGCGATGCCGAGCTGCGCGAGATCGAGCGCCAGATCAGCCAGACCGATGGCGAGAAGGACGGCACGCACCTCGCCACGCTGCACGGCCGCTTTGACGTGATCGACGGCTACACCGCACGCTCACGGGCCGGCAGGCTGCTGCACGGGCTGGGTTTTTCCACTGCTGATGAAGAACGTGCCGTTACGGAGTTTTCCGGCGGCTGGCGCGTAAGGCTTAACCTTGCCCGCGCGCTGATGTGCCGCTCGTCGTTGCTGCTGCTCGATGAGCCCACCAACCACCTGGATCTCGACGCCGTGATCTGGCTGGAAGGCTGGCTGCGCGCCTATTCCGGCACGCTGTTGCTGATCTCGCATGACCGCGACTTCCTCGACAACGTCGTGAACCATGTCGTGCACATCGAGCACGGCGCGGCAACGCTGTACAAGGGCAACTACACGGCATTCGAACGCGTTCGAGCCGAGCGCCTCGCGTTGCAGCAATCGCAATACGAAAAGCAGCAGCGCGAGATGGCGCACATGCGCGCATTCGTCGATCGCTTCCGCGCCAAGGCCTCGAAAGCGCGGCAGGCGCAGAGTCGCCTGAAAGCGCTGGAGCGCATGGACCAGATCGCCGCCGCGCACGTCGATTCACCGTTTCATTTCAACTTGCCACAGCCGGAGAAAAACCCGCGCCCTTTGCTGCGTCTCGAAAATATCGTGGCTGGCTATGGCGATACGACGATACTGCGCGACGTGCAGCTGACGCTGCAGCCCGGTGATCGCATCGGCTTGCTCGGCCCCAACGGCGCCGGCAAATCCACACTGATAAAAATGCTTGCCGGCTCACTGGTGCCACAAGCCGGCGAGCTGCTGCCCGCGAAAGACCTGAAGATCGGCTACTTTGCGCAGCATGCGATCGAGCAGCTGCGGCCCGACAGCACGCCGCTCGAACACCTGCAGTGGATCAACCCGCAGGCGCGCGAGTCCGAGCTGCGCAACTGGCTTGGCGGTTTCGGTTTCTCCGGCGACACGGTGTTCATGAACACCGCGCCATTCTCGGGCGGCGAAAAGTCGCGGCTCGCGCTCGCGCTGCTTGCGTACCAGCGACCAAACCTGCTCCTGCTCGACGAACCGACCAACCACCTTGATCTTGAAATGCGCCAGGCGCTGGCGACGGCGCTGCAGGATTTCGACGGCGCGATGGTCATCGTTTCGCACGATCGCCACCTGCTGCGTGTGGCGACCGATACACTGTTGCTGGTGTGGGGTGGGGCAGTCAGCGAATTCGATGGCAGTCTCGATGAGTATCCAGACTGGCTTGCCAACGAGCAGAAGAAAGACGAACCTGCCACGCCTGCCACGGTGAACAACGCCGCCTCCCGCAAAGCGAAGAAGCAGCGCGACGCCGAAAGCCGCCAGCTGCTGGCGCCGCTACGCAAGCGACTGCAAAAAGCAGAGCGCGCACTGGAGGCAGTGCAGGACGCCAAAGCTGCGCTGGACCAAAAGCTTGCAGATGCGGCAATTTATCAAAGTGACAACAAGGCTGACTTGCAGGCATTACTGGCAGAACAGGCAAGCACGCGACTAGAGCTCGAAGATGCCGAGCTCGAATGGCTGCGCGCTTGCGAAGAACTGGAGCAGGCACAAAGCTGATGCAAGACTCAATGCACGATATTCTGCGCCGCGTGTTCGGCTACACCGCATTTCGTGGCGAGCAGGAAGCGGTGATCACATCGGTTATTGCCGGGCGCGACGCGCTCGTCATCATGCCCACCGGTGGCGGCAAGTCGCTGTGCTACCAGATTCCGGCGTTGCTGCGCGACGGCGTCGGCCTTGTAGTCTCGCCGCTGATTGCCTTGATGCATGACCAGGTCGTGGCGTTGAAGGAACAGGGCATCGACGCTGATTTCCTGAACTCGAGCCAATCGCAGGAAGAACAGCAGCAGGTCATCGAACGCCTGCGCGCGGGTTCGCTGCAGTTATTGTACGTAGCGCCCGAGCGGCTCGTGTCCGGCCACACGCGCGCGCTGCTGCGCGAAGTGTCACTGTCGCTGATTGCAATCGACGAAGCGCACTGTGTATCGCAATGGGGACACGACTTTCGCCAGGAATACCTGTCTCTGCATGAATTAGCCGAGCTGTTTCCCGGGGTTCCCCGCCTGGCGCTGACCGCGACCGCCACACAGCGAACGCGCGATGAAATCGTCGCGCGCCTTGCGCTGCACGATCCCGGCATTTTTGTCAGTCCGTTCGACCGGCCCAATATTCGCTACCTGGTGCAACCGAAAACGGATGCCAAGCGGCAGCTGCTGAAGTTCCTGCAGGCGCATCGCAATGAAGCGGGCATCGTGTATTGCATGTCGCGAAAGAAGACAGAGAGCACGGCGGGCTGGCTCCGCGAACAGGGTTACAACGCTTTGCCGTATCACGCGGGCCTGGCAAGTGAGGTGCGCACCGATCATCAGCGCCGCTTCCTGAATGATGATGCCGTGATTATCGTCGCGACGATCGCGTTTGGCATGGGCATCGACAAGCCCGACGTGCGCTTCGTAGCACATCTCGATTTACCCAAGAGCATGGAGTCGTATTACCAGGAAACCGGTCGGGCAGGGCGTGACGGCGAGCCGTCCGACGCCTGGATGGTTTACGGCCTGCAGGACGTTGTGCGTTTGCGGCAGATGCTCGACGAATCGGATGCGGGCGAAGACTACAAAAGGCACGAGCGCCAGAAACTGGATGCGTTGCTGGGCTGGTGCGAGGTGATTGGCTGCCGACGCCGGCCATTACTAAAGTACTTTGGTGACGATGTTGCCGACGATTGTGGCAACTGCGACGGCTGCCTGACGCCTGTCTCTACCTGGGACGGAACCGAAGCGGCGCAAAAACTGCTGTCTACCGTGTACCGCAGCGGCCAGCGCTTCGGCGCCGCGCATCTCATCGACGTCCTGCAAGGCAAGGCAACGGACAAGGTCCGCCAGCACGGTCACGACCAGCTCAGCGTATTCGGCATCGGTAAGGACATGACGCCCGATCGCTGGCGCTCGGTGATTCGGCAGCTGATCGTGCAGAGCCTGCTGCGCTCGGATGCCGAACGTTTTGGCGCGTTAGTGCTGACCGAAGGCAGTCGCGCGGTGCTGCGCGGCGAGCAGCGGCTCGAGCTGCGGGAGGATCCAAAAAAACCTATAAAAATCAAGGGAATGTCAGCCGAAAAGAGCGAGATCGCGGAGCAGGAT
>JBATFU010000055.1:0-13680 GCA_049665065.1 Woeseia sp.
GTTCGGGATATTTTCAGCGACTGGCTCGATCAACACCTGCCGGATCGCGCAGGCCACGTAATGAGCCTGCTGCGGCAGGCGCACGGCGGCCGCGAATACGACAGCCGTTTCGGTAAACGCCAGACCGGCAGCGGTCCCTATACCGGTATGCTCGACCAGCGCTTCAGGAACGCCTGCCGCCGATTCGGGCTCGCGACGGGCGAATCGGCAGCGGCCCTCGATTGCAATCGCTTCCGACCACCTGGCCAGCAGCAGCTGGGGCTCGATTTCGGTGCCTAGAATTCCGCCGGTATCCTCGGTGAAATCGACCTTGTATAGTCCTTGGGACGCGCGGAACGCCGCAAGAACTAAAGCTTGCCGCGCCAGTCTGACATAGCTGGTCCCCGTTATTTGCCGCATGAAAATATGACCCTAGTGCACGCCGATCACATTCCCGGATTTATGATTCTCGCAGTCAGCGCGCTGCTGGCGCAGCCCTTGGCGCATGCCCAGGCAAGCGCTGGCAGCAGTGACCCTGCCGACGAGGAACTCACCGAGGTCGTGCTGCCCGGCACGATAGGAAGCGGCGAGTATGACGCCGAGCTGGATGAAGATCTGGCATTTCCGGCAACGCCGCCAACGCCGCCAGCTTCAGCGCGTGACCGATTGCAAAACCTGTTCCGGCTGTATCGCGACGCGATGAATGACCAGATGTATGCCGAAGCAGACACGCTGGCGAAACAGATTGTCGAACTGACGATCGAAATCAATGGTCTCGACAACGGCGAAACGGCCCGTGCGATTACCAATCTTGCGATCGCCCAGCACAGTTCACAGGATTACGAGTCCGCCGAGCTGAATTTCCAGGCCGCCATCGACATAACCGAGCGGATTTCGGATCGCCTGAATGACGCACTGATCAATCCTCTTAAAGGCCTTGCAGCCACCCAGCTTGCCCTCGGCAAAGTCGAGCTGGCGACCAATACCTACCTGCGCGCCAATCACATCAGCCAGGTTAATTTCGGGCCGCATAACCTCGAGCAAATCGAAACGCTCGAATCACTTGCTGAGTCCTACCTGGCCGCCGATAACGTCGATGCAGCCATGGATCTGCAGGAACGCATATTCACGCTGCAGTCGCGTAACGTGGACCCTGACAGTGAAGACCTGATTCCGGCACTGCTTGGCCAGGCGCGCTGGCTGCACCGCTTGCGGATGTACGACAGGGAGCGCGCGGCGTGGCGCCGGGTTATCAATATTTTGCAGAACAGCCGGGGAAGTGACGATCTCAGTCTGATTCCGCCGCTGACCGGACTCGGCAATTCCTACCTGTTCGTCTCATTCGATGAGTCGAACTACAACATGGTGCCATCTGCAGCGACCGGTGAAGTGTATTTGAAGCGGGCAATGCGTATCGCGGAAAACAATCCGCAGTCCGACTGGACGCACGAGGTACAGACCAAGATTGCGCTGGCCGATTATTACATTCTTGTCGATAAGGCAGCGCGCGCTGAACGCCTGTACCGCGACGCCTGGGAAATACTCTCGGAAGACGAATCGCGCGTCGCCGCAAGACACGAAGCACTGGAATCGCTCAGGATTATTCAAAACATCGCGCCGCCGAAAATTCTCGGAATCGAATCGGGCCCTGTGCCAACACGGCGGCCGGACGGATTTGAAGCCGGCCGGCTGACTTTCAATTACACCGTCACAGTCCGTGGCACGCCGACCAACATCGAATTGCTGGAAGCCGAACCGGAGGGACTGGATGAGATGGAGCGTCGCGTCGCCCGCGAGCTGCGCGGCATCGTGCACAGACCCCGCATGGTGGATGGCGAGTTGCAATCGACGAACGACATACGCATGACACACAATTTCTACTATCGACTATCCGACCTGCCGCAGGAACAGGACGAGAGTGAGACGGACGGCGATGGCGAAGGCGACGGCAATGAAAAAGCGACAGCCAGCCGGTAAACAGCCGAATTAATCATACGTTGCCGCAACCGGCCTGCTGGCCGCCGCAACACCCAAACAGGAAAGGACCACAACATGTTTGCGACAGGGAAAAAATCACAGCTGCCGTCTGCCGCCGAGGCATTGCCCGGCCGCAGTGAGGCCTTACCGGTACCGGCGGCTCATTTCGTCAACGGCAAGCCGCTCAAGGGCCCGTTCGCGAAACCTTTGCAGCAGGCCGTCTTCGGTCTCGGCTGCTTCTGGGGTGCGGAGCGACTTTTCTGGGATATTCCCGGCGTCTACACCACGGCGGTCGGCTATGCCGGGGGATTCACACCCAATCCAACGTATCGCGAAGTATGCGGCGGCATGACGGGTCATGCCGAAGTCGTCCTCGTTGTGTTCGATCCTGACAAGATCGGCTATGAGGAGCTGCTGCGTCAGTTCTGGGAATCGCACGATCCGACGCAGGGGATGCGCCAGGGCAACGACAGCGGCACGCAGTATCGCTCGACGATTTACACAACGAATGACGCGCAGCTGCAAACCGCCGAGCGCTCTGCCGGCCTGTACCAGCAGCAACTCGATGCCGCCGGCCTGGGCAAAATCACCACCGAAATTGCCCCGCTTGCAGAGTTCTATTACGCCGAGGATTATCACCAGCAGTACCTTGCGAAAAATCCTGACGGCTATTGCGGTATCGGTGGCACAGGCGTCAGCTGCCCGATCGGCGTCCGCAAAACTGCCTGAGCCCCGCCGCTGGGCGGTCTGAGAGGCTGCCCGATGCGGTACTATCAACGACCCTGACTCGATGTGTTCGGCAGAGACCAAGGTCTGCTGCATGTCGCTGCAACACAACTGACCCCACTACCTGGAAAAATCGTGGCCAAAGTAAAAACGACTGAAAGAAAACCGCGCAAACCCTCCCGCAAGCAGGCGGAAGAAGCGATAACAACCTTACTGTTGTGGGCCGGCGAAGACCCGCGGCGAGAAGGCCTGCTGGATACGCCGGCACGCGTCGCGCGCGCGTACGAAGACTGGTTCAGCGGCTACAACGACGACCCGGTCAGTTACCTTGAGCGCACTTTCGAGGAAGTGGAAGGCTATGACGAGATGATCGTACTGCGTGATATCACGTTTGAGTCGCACTGCGAACATCACATGGCGCCCATTATCGGACGCGCCCACGTCGGTTACCTGCCGAGCGACAAGGTCGTTGGCATCAGCAAGCTCGCGCGGGTTGTTGATACGTTTGCGCGTCGCTTCCAGGTGCAGGAAAAACTGACGGCGCAGATCGCGCATTGCATCCAGGACGTGCTGAAGCCCAAAGGTGTTGGTGTAGTGATCGATGCAGCACATCAGTGCATGACAACGCGTGGCGTGCACAAGTCAGGCGTGTCGATGGTCACGAGCCAGATGCTGGGCACGTTCCGGAAGGATGCACGAACGCGCGCCGAATTCCTGAATATGATTCGTCCTGCATGACGCGGCGCGCCGTTGTTCTGCCAGCGGCGCGCAAGCCGGCCAGGAACCGGCACGCTGAAAACCGGCCCGCGCAAGCTGCCTGCGGGCCGCAGCCCGCAGGCTCATTCGTTTACGGACCTTAGTCCAGGCCGAGAACGCTCGCGCCCTGTTCAAAAATAATGTCTACCGGAATATTCGCGTCGGTCAGACGTTCGAGGTCGGCCTGCAGTTGTGGCCGGATGAGGCCGCTGTCATTGGTGAGTTTCAGCACGCCCTCGTAATCGCCATCACCCTGCAGCGTCAATAGCAGCCGCGACATTGACGACATGGCATCCTGCATGCGCTCGAAATCCACACGGTAGGTACCGCTCTCCTCGTCGCGCACGAACGCGCCGTTATCCGCAAAGAAGTTGAAGCGCACCATGTTCGCCTTGCCATGCGCACTGCTGGCGCCGAAACGTACGGAGCGGAAGATGCCCGCCATGAACGTCACGTAGTTGTCGCGCAAATCAATTTCTCCGAGCTCACCCGCTTCATGCAGCTTCGTAATCATGTAGAGGCCAAGTATGTCGGCCTTGCCCTCTTCCATGCTTGATGCCAGGTCCTTGAGGGCGCTGCGCACCGTGCCGCGATCATTGATCGTGTTTTTAATACCCAGCCCATGCGCGACTTCGTGAAACATCGTGTTCGCGAAAAACGCGTCGAAAGTAATATGCTGGCGCTGTGATTCATCGATCAGCAGGCCGGCGATCGGCTCGAGAATTTTCTCGAACTTGGCACGCATGGCGTTCTTGAGCTGCAAACGGCGAGTGCCTTTCGCAAGCTGCACTTCCTCGTCGTTTGGCAGGTTGATTGCGATCGTCTTCGACCCGGCGTTGCTGTCGCCGGCGTAATAGACGACATCGTAGGCATTCAGGTCCGAATCGGTTCCCGGTGTTTCCGCCTTGTAGGCCTCTGGCACTGGCAGGCCGCGCTGCAGTTCCGGCAGGAACGCCGCAAAGCGCGCGAGCCGCTCGCTCCATTCGCGGTCCTTGATCAGCACGTAGGCCTCGAACGCTGCCCGGTAGCCAAACAGTTTGTCTTCGTAAGTTTCAATCGGGCCGAGCACGAGCTCGATCGGGTTGGTCTTGACGTCCATCCACGCCATGTCGCTGGCGAGGTATTCGCCACTCAGCAATGCGTCGGCACGCAGCCGCAGGTAGTTTGCGAAGCCGTCGTGGTCAGCCAGATCAGCCGCCTCGCGTAACAATTCGGCAGTGCGCCCAAGCTCGGCGGCGAACGCCACGTGATACGGCACGAGCGTCAGCGCACCTTTCTCGTCGCGACGCACGAGCGAATACAGGCCATCTTTACCTTCCTGGTCCCAGGCCGCAAATTCCTCGCGGGTCATGTCGGCCGGGTAAAGATTTGCACCCAGCGGCTTCGGCCCGATGCCGCTGATGAACGGCTGGTCTTCGGCGAGTCGATCCCAGGGACCGTAGTTGATGGTCGCGAAACGCCTGACGCGCTCACCGTCAATCGACGCAAGCCATGACTGCCAGTCGTCACGAAAGGCCTGGCGCCAAAACAGGTCGTTCATGATGTCAGCCGCTTCGATCAGTTTGGTGATAAGCACGCGCTGATCGTCACTAAGGTTGCTTAAGTCCGCCGTCAACGGGAACGTGGCGTAGATTTCGGGGCGCACCGGCGCGAGCTCCGTAATACTGGATTCGGCTTTGCCGGCATCGTCCATCGCCGGTTTCGGTTCATCGGCGCTTTTACCGCAGGCGGCAAGCATCACGAGTAAGGCGAAAAAGCCGCAAAGGCGCAGTGTCTTTCTAAACATGTTGAAAATCTCCCCCGTGGATAACGACCACTGGCAACGAGTGTTCCTGAAAAGGTGGCGATTATTGCATACCGCAGGCGTCGAGCTGGCACGTGACGCGTTACAGATCAGTCAGTCGTATATCACTGGCCGACAGGTCCTGACCCAGGAAAAACCCGCCCACCCTGGCAAAGCGACTGGCGCCATCGGTTGCCAGCAGCGTCAGTCCGCCAATGCCGCCAGGCTGGGCTGCAAGCTGCCGGTCGCGCAGCAATGCCGTTACGACCTGCGCCGTGGTGTCTGCAGAATCAACGATCGACACCGCGCTGCCAACGACCGCACGAACGGCATTTCGCAACAGTGGAAAATGCGTGCAGCCGAGAATCAACGACTGCGGTTTGAAACTGCCGTTCGCAAAATACGGTTCGAGGTAGCGCCTGACAGCGGCGATTGCAATGTCGTCATCGGTCCAGCCCTCTTCAGCAAGTGCGACCAGGAGTTCGCAGGCGAGTTCGTCAACGCGGGCGTCAGCATCGAGCGCCGCAACTGCATCACGGTAGGCGTGCAATCGCACGGTCGCTTCGGTAGCCAGCACGAGGTGCCGCGCTTTCGGCATGGCCGCGACGGCCGCGCGTGCCCCAGGCTCCACGACACCGACCACGGGCAACGGTGCCAGGGATTTTTGCAGGGCTGACAGCGCCACGGCGGAGGCGGTATTGCAGGCAATGACCAGCAGTTTGATGTCGTGTGTGCGCAAATAGGCGGCAGCGCGCTCGGCGTAGCGCAGCACCGTATCCGGGCTCTTGGTGCCGTATGGCAGGCGCGCCGTGTCGCCAAGGTAGGTGAAATGTTCTGCCGGCAACGCGGCGCGTGCCGCCTTCAGCACCGTTAGCCCGCCGACGCCCGAATCGAAGACCCCGATCGGGCGCGGATCATGCTTTGGCATGGGAAGTTTCCGGAGTGGTCAGCGGCGTATTGTGCCGGACTCCATCGACCACTGCAGCCCGTAAACGTAACGAGACGTCCAGTGACTGCGCAAAGTTGCGAGTCGAATCAGCCCGATTTTACGAGGAACGGCGGAACCTGGTGCTGCGCCTCGAGCGGCAGCGGTGCCTGGGCGTTGTCACTCAGGCGAATCACGTTGCCGTACAGTTCCACCACCAGGCGCGCGCAATGATCAGCCTCTTCGACCGACATCTTGCGCACCGAGGCACAGACCGCACCTTCACCGTTCAACGGCGCAACGCGCTGCATCAAATGCCGCAAGTCGGCGAACCGCTGCTTCATCGGAATGGGCAGGTCGCTTTCTTCGATGGACTGCAGGTTATCCTGGTAGGCCTTTATAAGTCTTTGTTTTATATGGCCATGGCCCGCCAAAACCGACACGGCGGCGGAAAAACTCTCTATCGGGTGGGACATTTCCTCTCCAGCGTTCTTCTTATCGTAAAGTCACCTTTCCCGCGATCTGGCGACCCATCTACGCTTTGCTCTCCTGATGACCCGCGTCCTGCGAGCAGTGGGATGTCGCTGAGTCAGCTCTCCCCGGCGAGATTGCTGATCAAGCACCTGCGACGATTTCTTATATCAGAGTATTCGAATCTTACGCAAGTACGTGTGTACCGTAATGATCTCGCCCTATTTGGCCTTCGTAATCTCGATCGTCCAGGCGAGCTCCTCGAGGCTCCGCTCGGCTGAAAAAAGTGGCGCCGTCTGGTCACAGCGCCACTCGCTGGCCAGCGTCTCCTGCATCAGGTAATCGCGGTGGACGGCGAGTGCAGCGTCAACGTCAGCAGAACCGCTAACACCCAGCACGATGCGATCCGACACTTCGAGCCCGGCCTGTTTGCGCGCATCCTGCACCGTGCGCACGAGCTCTCGCGCAACTCCTTCGAGACGCAGGTCGTCGTTTAGCGCGGTATCGAGCGCTGCGAGATAGCCCGCGTCTTCGGCGCAGGAATAGCCCTCTGCGGAGCTCGTTTCGATCAATATGTCTTCGCCCGTTAATGTCACCGTTTCGTCGCCGACCTTGATCGTAAACGGCTCGCCGCTGGCAACCGCCGTCGCGATCGCCGCGCCGTCTGCTGCATCGAGTCCTTTCTTGACGAGTGGAATACGTTTGCCGAACGTTTTGCCGATGCGTGGCAGATTCGGCTTGATGCGGTAATCGACGAGGCCCGCATCGCGTGCGATGAACTCGATCGACTTCACATTAAGTTCTTCGAGAATCTGGTCGCTGTGCGCGGCCAGCGCGGTCGCCGCCTTGTCGTTCGGTGCTCGCAGTAACAGGCGCGACAGCGGCTGGCGTGTGCGAACGCCAGACACGTTGCGCGCTGCACGGCCAAGGCCCACCACTTTCTGCACAACGTCGAGATCGAAGAGCAATGCCTCATCAAGCAGTGCAACGTCCACTTCCGGCCAGGTACTCATGTGCACGCTCGGCGGCGCTGCGGCATCGTGGCCACGCACGAGATTCTGATACACGGCTTCTGCAAGGAAGGGCGTGAACGGCGCCATGAGCCGGTGCGCAATGTTGAGGCACTCGTACAGTGTCAGGTACGCGGCGAGCTTGTCCTGCGGGTCCGTTGATTTCCAGAAGCGGCGGCGGTTTCTGCGTACATACCAGTTGCTGAGCTGATCAACGAACGACTCTATCGCCTCACCCGCAGTCCTTGCGTCGAAGTTATCCATCGCCTCGGTAGCCTTCTGTACCGTGCGGTGCGCGAGCGCCATCGCCCAGCGATCGATCTCCGGGCGCTCACGCACCGGGATCTCTGCATGCAGATCGACGTCGTCGATGCGCGCATAGAGGATAAAGAAGCCGTAGGTATTCCAGAACGTGTTGATGAAAGAGCTTGCGACATCCGCAACAATTTCAACGGAGATACGCTTCTGCACTTCCGGCGACAGGCGCGCGAGAAAGTACCAGCGCAGTGCATCGGCGCCGACAGTGTCGAACACGTCGTAAGGGTTGACGATATTGCCCACCGACTTCGACATCTTCTTGCCGTCTTTGTCGACGATGTGACTCAGGCAGATGCAGTTGCGGTACGCGACGCTGTCAGACACGAGCGTCGCGATCGCGTGCAGCGTGTAGAACCAGCCGCGCGTCTGGTCGATCGCCTCGCAGATGTAATCAACCGGAAAATGCTGCTCGAACGTGTCCTTGTTTTCGAAGGGGTAATGCCACTGCGCGTAGGACATCGCACCCGAATCGAACCAGCAATCGATCACCTCCGGCACGCGCTGCCAGGTACGGCCGTCTTTCTCAAAAGTCACCTCATCCACGGCGGGACGATGCAGATCGAGCTCGGTCAGCGAACGGCCAGTCAGCTTCTCGAGTTCGGCGACAGAGCCCACGCAGTGGTAGTTGTCTTCACCGTCGGTCCACACCGGCAAGGGCGTACCCCAGAAGCGTTCGCGCGACAGCGCCCAGTCGATGTTGTTCTCGAGCCAGTTGCCGAAACGGCCATCGCGAATCGTTTCAGGCACCCACTTGATCGTCTGGTTCAGCTCAACCATGCGCTCTTTGAAATTCGAGGTGCGGATGTACCAGGCATTCTTTGCGTAGTAGATGATCGGGTCGCCGGTGCGCCAGCCAAACGGATAGTTATGCCGGTGAGTTTCCGAACGAAACATCAAGCCGCGCTCTTTGAGAATGCGAATGAGCGGCTTGTCGGCGTCCTTGAAAAACAGGCCGGCAACCGGCGTCACTTCCGGCAGGAAATGACCGTCCTCGCCGACGCCGTGCACGACCGGCAGGTCGTGTTCCTGGCCGAGGGCAAGATCGTCTACGCCGTACGCGGGCGCCGTATGCACAATACCGGTGCCGTCCTCGGTGCTGACGAAGTCGGCGTGCACAACCCTGAATGCATCGCCCTCGACCGCCAGGTAGTCAAACAGGCGCGCGTAGCGTTTGCCGATCAGATCGGCACCCTTCACGCGTTTGGTTATCGCGTATTCCTGGTCGCGAAACACGCGCGCCAGCAAGGCTTCCGCGAGAATCAACGTTTCGCCGTCACTCTCTGCATAGACGTAATCAACGTCGCGGTGCACCGCCAGCAACAGGTTGGCGGGCAGCGTCCACGGCGTCGTGGTCCAGACGAGAAACGAGGTGCTGTCCTCGCCGTCTACGTTAAAACGCACGAACACCGAGGGATCGTCGACTTCGCGATATCCCTGCGCCAGTTCATGCGATGACAGCGTTGCACCGATGCGCGGATCGTAGGGCACTACTTTGTAGCCGCGATAGATCAGGTCCTTGTCCCAGATCTTTTGCAGCAGGTTCCATACGCTTTCGATGTAATTGTTGTCGAGCGTGTAATAGGCGTCGTCGAGGTTGACCCAGAAGCCCATGCGCTCGGTCATCTTTTCCCAGTCACCGATGTAGCGCATGACTGACTCGCGACAGCGACGCGTGAACTCTTCGATACCGACTTTCGCTTCGATCTCTTTCTTGTCGAAGATGCCGAGTTCCTTCTCGATCTCGTGCTCTACCGGCAAGCCGTGCGTGTCCCAGCCGGCCTTGCGCGGCACGTGGTAGCCGCGCATTGTCTTGTAGCGCGGAAACGCGTCCTTGAACGCGCGCGCCAGCACGTGGTGAATGCCCGGCTTGCCGTTCGCGGTCGGCGGGCCTTCATTAAATGTAAACAGCGGCCGCCCTGCGGACCGGGCCAGTGTCTGTGCGAACACGTCGTGCTCGCGCCAGTACTCGAGCGTTTCCTGCTCCAGCGTGGGCCCGTCATAACGACCTGCGACTTCCTTAAAACTCATAATTCATCTCTGCAAACGAAAACGCCCCGGACGCCTGTTAAGCGTCCGGGGCGAGAAACTTCGCGGTACCACCCGGTTTCGTGCAGGCGTGGCCTGCACCTCTGTTTGCCCGGTATCGGGGGCGACCGGCTGCGTCTACTGTGCAGGATCTGCAGTTCGGGCAGCAACTCCGGGGTGATCTTCAGCGGATTTCGTGCCGGGGCTCGCACCGTCCCCCGGTCGCTCAGACACGCTTTGCTCCGCTTACTCTTCCCCTTCGACGTCGTGCAAGGGAAACTAGCTGCGAACGCAGTGAAATTCAAGCGCTTAACGCGCCTCAGCCGAAGGACCGCCCCGTGATCGAGTTTCCCGATGCCCGCATTGTCGAGACCAACGGCATTCGCCTCGCCGTTTATGAGGCAGGCAGCGGCCCGCTCGTGATCCTGTTGCACGGCTTTCCCGAACTCGCCTTTTCCTGGCGCCACCAGCTGCCGGCCCTGACAGCCGCGGGTTACCGCGCCGTCGCGCCCGATTTGCGCGGCTATGGCGGCAGCGACAAACCCAAGGCGGTCAAGCAGTACCGGCAGGAGGCAATCTTCGACGACATCGAGGGCTTGCTGCAGGCACTGGGCGAGACCGAGGCCGTGTTCATCGCGCATGACTGGGGGGCACTGATTGCCTGGCAAATGGCGCTGGTGCGGCCGCAGTTGATGCGCGGCCTGATCGCGCTGAACATTCCGTTCTTGCCCCGCCGCGACCGCGATCCGATCAAAGTCATGCGCGAGCGGCTCGGGCCAAATTTCTACATCGTCAACTTCCAGGACTCCGACGAAGCCGATCATCTGTTCGATAGCGACCCGCGGCGTTTCATCGAGCGGCTGATGCGCAAGGGCGGCGTTACCCGCAAACAGTTCAACGCGCTGCCTGATGAACGCAAAATCGTAAACATGATCGCGACCATGAAGCTCGATCGGCTTCGCGGCAAACCGCTGTTAACGGATGCAGAGCTCGATGTCTATGCCAGGGCGTTCGCTGCCGGCGGCTTTACGGGTCCGATCAACTGGTATCGCAACTGGTCGCGCAACTGGCGCGCAATGAAAGACGTTGACCAGACGGTGCGCATTCCCGCGCTGTTTATTGGCGCTGAAAACGACGTCGTGGTCACGCCGCAGCAGATTACCGCCATGAGCAAATACGTGCAGGATCTCGAATCGCATGTATTCGACGATTGTGGTCACTGGCTGCAGCAGGAGAAGCCTGCAGAAACCAACGCGCTGATACTCGACTGGCTGCGCCGGCGGTTCCCGGCGCAATGACGCTGCCTAGTGAAAAGTACCTGACGCGGGCTGATCGCTGTCTTCACCGAACATTGCGCGATCAAACGCGTCGATCAGCACTTCGGCAGGCTGCGCACCGATCACCAGCAGGCGGTCGTTAATCAGGAAATTCGGAACGCCACTAACGCCGCCGCGGCGAATCTGCGTTTCCTTCGCCAGCACGGCATCACGCGCAACGGTGTTTTCCAGCGCGTGCAGCACCGGCAGGCGCGACAGTCCGCGATTACCGGCAACCTCGACGAGCACATCGGGATCGGCAATATCGAGCCCTTCTTCGAAAAAGTCGCTGAGCAGATCTTCGGCAATATCGTTTGAATTCAGGCCTTCCTGTTGCGCAAACTGCAGCAGCTGATGCGCGTTCAAGGTATTCGGCACGCGCTTCATCAGGTCGAAGCGGAAGTGAATGCCTTCGCCGCGCCCCGCCTGGGTCAGCGCGTCGAGTCCGGGCTGGATTTTCGCGGGGTCGCCGAATTTCTGCGCCAGGTATTCCTCGAACTCCATGCCCAGTTCGGGCATTCCCGGGTTCAACTGGAACGGCAGCCAGCGCAACTCGCGCGGTCCCTGCACGGCATGCATTGCAGCATCGAGACGCCGCTTGCCCAGAAAGCACCAGGGGCAGATTAGGTCGGCAATCAGACTGACGCGCAACGTCGCAATGCCGGGTTTATCCCGGCTTTCGATGGCGCTTGTCATATCATGTTGAATCATCATTCGGTGCCTCTGCCCTGTACATTGGGCTTCTGTGAAATGCGGGCTTCCGATCAATTTTCAAGCTACGGCATCAGTACGTCACTTACCACGTTTGAGTCAGTTTACGGCCTGAAGTTTGCGCTTATTTAGCTGAACGAGAGCTGAGTTTGCAGTGATCTGCGCCAGCAATCTGATGCCGATACAATTTGTTGCAATAGTTGCCGCGGATAACCGGTCTAATGGGAGACCAAAGGAGACCACCGTGATTATTCGTCGTCCCACAGACATTCTGCCGTCCGAAATCACCTCGAGCAGCAATTACCTGAATCGCCGCTCGTTTCTGGGTGCCAGCCTGCTGGCTGGCGCAGGGCTGGCGGTGCCACGCGCAAATGCAGCGGTCCTGCCAGCTGGCAACCGTGCAAAGCTCAGCGACATCCGCAAAAGCCCCCTGAGCACGGATGAGCCCGCCAACAGCTACGAAGATGTGACCACCTACAACAACTTTTACGAGTTCGGCACCGGCAAGGGTGACCCTTACCGGAACGCTCAGGAATTCGAGCCGCGGCCGTGGACGCTCGAGGTTGCCGGTCACGCCGAACGCTTGGGCTCGTTTCAGCTCGAAGATTTCGTGAAACCGTACACACTCGAAGAACGCATCTATCGCATGCGCTGTGTTGAAGCCTGGTCGATGGTTATCCCATGGGTCGGCATCCCGCTCGCCAGCGTCATTCGCGAATTGAAACCCACTGCCAGCGCCAAGTTTGTACGCTTTGAAACACTGAAAGATCCACAACAGATGCCGGGGCAGCGCTCGAGGGTTCTCGACTGGCCATACCGAGAAGGCCTGACCATGGCGGAGGCGATGCATCCGCTGACCATTTTTGCCGTAGGCCTGTATGGCGAGGTGCTGCCAAACCAGAACGGTGCGCCGTTGCGACTCGTCGTGCCGTGGAAGTACGGTTTCAAAGGCATCAAGAGCATCGTGAAAATCGAGTTCGTTGAAAAAATGCCGCGGACAACCTGGGCAATGTCGGCACCGAGTGAATACGGCTTTTACGCCAACGTGAATCCGGAGGTCGATCATCCGCGCTGGAGCCAGGCGCGCGAGCGCCGTATCGGTGCCGGCCTGTTCGCCAGCAAACAGCCAACCCTGATGTTCAACGGCTACGCGGACCAGGTTGCCAGCCTTTATCAAGGTCTCGACCTGCGCCGCAATTTCTAGCGGAATTAAGCTGCACGCTTGAACACGCTCACGCAAATCCGGTTTATCTGGAAGCCCATTGTCTTTGCGGCGTGCCTGCTGCCCGCCTTGCAGGCGCTGGGCGATACGTTTGGCATTACCGGTGATCTTGGCGCCAATCCCGTCGAAGCATTGCAGGATCATTTCGGCAACTGGGGCCTGCGCTTCGTTCTGATCGCGCTGGCAGTCACACCGCTGCGGCATATTACCGGCCGCAACTGGCTGACGCGCTTTCGCCGTATGCTCGGCCTGTTCGCGTTCTTCTACGTGTTGCTGCATTTCCTCGTGTGGCTGGTGCTCGATCAGTCACTCGACCTGGCAGCGATCGGCGAAGACATTTTCGAGCGGCCGTTCATTACGCTCGGCTTTCTCGCCTTCCTGCTGCTGACCGCGATGGCAGCAACCTCCACCAACGGCATGCGGCGCCGCCTTGGCCGGCGCTGGCAGCAACTCCACTACAG
>JBATFU010000056.1:0-3992 GCA_049665065.1 Woeseia sp.
GTTCCTGCGCGTCTGGAATGTCAGGAGTCCCGGCCGTGCACAGACTGACTAGCGGTCGCTGGATCGTGGCCTGCCTGTTCGCACTCGGTTTCTGGCAGCTGGCCGAAGGCACCTGGATTCCGGCCAAGGCGTGGCTCGCTCAGGGACTGATGCAGCATGCGTGGCAGCGCACAGCAGACGGTGAGACGAATGCCAAGCCATGGCCCTGGGCGGACACGCAGCCCGTTGCCCGGTTGTCGGCGCAGGACGGTGAAGTCGAACTCATCGTCCTGGCCGGCAGCTCCGGCAGGACGCTGGCGTTCGCACCGGGGCATCTCAGCACCAGCGCGTTACCGGGCGATGCGGGCAACAGCGTGATCGCCGGGCATCGCGATACGCACTTCCAGTTCCTGAAAAACATCAAGGCGGGCGATGCACTGAATGTCCTGCGCAGCGACGGCCGCGAGGTGCGCTTTGAGGTAATTAGTATCGATGTGGTCGATTCGCGGCGCGGCAGCATCGTGCTCGATACCGATATACCGATGCTTACCCTGATAACCTGCTATCCCTTCAACACGACCGTGCCGGGAGGGCCGCTGCGCTACGTGGTAACCGCCGCCGAAAGCACCTGACCAGTCTGGGGGGTCACGGCCGCGGCAATTTACGATGCACTTTGCGCCGTTGCGCATGGAGTGCAACGCATGCGCTATCTGCAAAACATGAGCGCAGCCTTATCGATTCGCAACCCACTGTAAAGAACTTACGAAAAACGTAGCTGCCAGGGCGTGTGACAAGCCTCCGCCACGCACCTTGCAAATTCACATGACCCAGGCAAATGCCGCGGAACGCGGGTGGACTTCAAAGAAACTCACGCGCCTTCAACAGCGCCGCGACGCTGATCGCATCGGTAATCTCGCCACGCATCACCATCGCAATGGCATCCTTAAGCGGCAGGCGCCGTAACTCGATGTTCTCTGTTTCCTCAAGTTCCTGCGAACCTTCATCGAGATCGCGCGCAACGAACACGATGCCGACTTCATCGGTAACCGAGTTGCTCGTGTGCAGTTTCATGTACTCCTGCCACGAGCCAGCGCTCAATCCGGTTTCTTCTTTCAGTTCACGCTTCGCGGCTTCGAGTGGCGCCTCGGCGAGCGGCGCGCCGCCCATTGGCAGTTCCCAGGAATATTCGTTCAGCGTGTAGCGGTCCTGTCCGACAAGCCAGGTCGTGCTGTCTTTGGCGAGTGGCAGGATCGCGACCGCGCGATTCTTGAAATGTATGTGCCCGTAGAGGTTTTCACCGCCGCCCGGGTTAATGACCTTGTCTTCGCGAACCTCGAACCACGGGTTCGCGAATACGGTGCGGCTGGTCAGGCGTTTCCAGCTCAAGAGTTGCTGCCTTCAGCTAGTTCCTTGAAGCGCTGCAAATCACAATCAGTACGATCGCGAATCGACTTGCTCACAAAGAATGCCACCAGTTTCATAAAGCCGCGAAAACGAAAGTTGCACCAGACTGTCCACTTGGTTTGCGAGTCGCCGAGTTCTTCAAACTGGTTAACAATCGTCGTCGTGCCGAAGTTTGATTCGTAAATGCCGGCAAGAAAATCAGGCTCGCGTCGTTCGTTAATAGTTTCGATCATGACAACCTTGCGCCCATTTTCGTTGTATATGAGTTCCGAGACGGCGCCAGGCTGGCCCGGTGTGCCGGATCTATGTACGAATGACTCGAGAGTTGGCTGCCAGCGCGTCATGTTGTCCGGGTTGTCGAATTCCGCCCAGACGCGTTCGCGCGGTGCATTGATGATGACTTCTGTTTTGTATTTCATCGGCTTCGCACCCCGTGCCGTTGGAGTCCGTAATATCGCAGTTATCGCCCGCAGAAGGCAATTGCAGGTAGCAGCCGGCTGGTTCATAGTCAGCCCATTAGACTTGCACGAACAGCACGGCTCCGAAGGCTAACTTCTCGCACATGAAATCGTCCCAAGCCCGCCTCACCCAGGGGCCCGTCGGCAAACACCTGGTCGATATGACCGTGCCCGTGCTGTACGGCATCACGCTGATGATGTTGCAGGGGTTTGCAGATGCCTGGTTCATAGGCCAGGTGGGCGATCGCGAGCTGGCCGCCCTCAGTTTTGCGTTTCCTGTATTGATGATCATTACGAGTGTGGCGATCGGACTGGGTGCTGGCACGTCCTCTGTGGTCGCGCGTGCGATCGGCGCGGACGATCATCGCCGTGCGCGGCGGCTCTCGACGGACAGCCTGATACTGTCGTTCCTGCTTACCGCGCTGATCGTCATCATCGGCATTCTCACCATCGACCCCTTGTTTACCTTGCTGGGTGCACCGGCTGACATGCTGCCGCTGATCGGCGGCTACGTGCGCATCCTGTACATCGGTGTGCCGTTTGTCGTTGTCGGCATGGTCGGCATGAGCAGCATGCGCGCGACCGGCGATACCCGCCTGCCGAGTCGACTGATGGTTATCGCATCGGTACTGAACGTGATACTCGATCCGCTGCTCATATTTGGCTGGGGCCCGATTCCGCGCATGGAGCTCGACGGTGCGGCGATGGCAGCCCTGCTGGCACGCGCGAGCATTTTTATAGGCACCGTTTACCTGATGCGCCGTCGCCTCGACATGCTCAGCTTCAACAAGCCGAAGTGGGAAGAATTAAAACGTTCCTGGCTCGACATCCTGCACGTCGGTCTGCCGGCGGCCGGCACCAACGCCATCATCCCGATTGCGACCGGCGTAATTACAGCTACGCTGGCACAGTACGGACCGGAAGCCGTCGCAGGCTTCGGTGTTGCCAGCCGTATCGAATCGGTGACGCTCGTTATTTACTACGCGATGTCTGCCGTGATCGGCCCGTTCGTTGGGCAAAACATGTCGGCGGGCAACTCAAAGCGAATTTTTAAAGCGCTCAGACTCTGCACGCTCTTTTGCCTGGGCTCGGGCCTTGTGCTTGCCGTGTTGCTTGCAGGCTTGAGCGACTTCCTGCCCGGCCTTTTTAGTGACAGCGCAGAGATTCGTCGCGTTGCGAAGCTGTTCCTGTGGATTGCGCCAATCAGCTACGGCGCCTACGGCATGGTCATGGTGATGAACGCATCGTTCAACGGCATGGGCAAACCCTTGCCGGCGGTTGCAATCAGCGTCGGCAGGATGGCCGTGATTTATGTGCCGCTGGCACTGCTCGGCAATTACTACTTCGGCGTCGCCGGTATTTTCATTGCTTACGCGCTGGCAAATATCATTACCGGTGCATGGTCGTACGCGTGGGCGCGCGCGTCGGTCAAGTCGCAGTGTAAACGGCATGGCAGGCGTCCTGATAAGGCGCAGCCACCGGATGCAACGGTGCCAGGCTACGCGGCGGCAGACACCACGCGCCGCACGTAGTAATAATGCATGCCCACGGCGCGGCTCAGCATGAACAGCATAAAGGCGAGCCACAGCCCGTGATTGCCCAGGCCTTGCAACAGGTACCATGCGGGCAGGAAAACAATTAACGTCGAGAACAGCATGATGTCGCGCATCTCGCGCGCTTTCGTTGCGCCGACGAACACGCCGTCATACAGGTATGACCAGACCGAGACGACCGGCGAGAGAATGAGCCACGGCAGGTATGCCATCGTCGTTGCCCGCACCGCGGGCAGATCGGTCAGTAGCCGCACGAACCACGGCCCGGCGAGCGCATAGCAAAGACTGAAACCGACGGCGACACCGGCCGACCAGCGCATCGACAATGACACCGAACGTTTCAACGCTTCTCGATTGCGCGCGCCAACGGCCTTGCCGGTCAGCGCCTCCGCCGCATGCGCAATGCCATCGAGTGCAAACGACAGCAGGTTCTGCAGGTTCATTAATATGGCGTTTGCGGCGAGGACCAGCGTGCCTAGCCGCGCGCCCTGCGCCGTAATGAATGCAAACGTAAATACCAGCGCCATCGTGCGCACGAACAGGTGCGCGTTAATCGCAAAGAATGCGGCGTAGTCGCGCAGCGTCGTCAGTCTTGCGA
>JBATFU010000057.1:0-17012 GCA_049665065.1 Woeseia sp.
GGGCAGATTTCTGCCAGCCGCTGATTGCGCCAGGGACCAGGAGCAACGGATTGGATATACCGTATTACAGAGAGTATGAGCTCGCGTGGAGCGACAGTAGTGGCCAGGAACACAAGTTCCGCCGCCTGGTCATGCTCGTCATGCTGGCGATCGCGGTAGTCGGTCTGCTCTGGCCGTTCCTGCCTGCGCCGCAACCCGATCCAAACGAAATAGAGGAAATTCCGCCGCGGATTGCGAAACTACTGCTGCAGGAAATGCCGCCGCCGCCGCCACCGCCGCGCGTCGAGCCTGAGCCAGAACCCGAACCCCTGGCAGAGCCTGAGCCACAGCAGGTAGCGGAAGAAACTCCCGTTCCCGAGCCAGAACCCGTGCCCGTGCCGGAGCCAGAACCGGTCGATCTGCAAAAACAGGCGCGCGAAAAAGCCCAGGCGGCGTTGTTGCCGTTCGCCGAGGATCTTGCCTCCCTGCGCGACAACGACCTGCTCGATAAAGTGCAGGACACGCGCGAACTGTCCGCGGCGGTCGGCGAGGCAGAACGCAACGAACGTTCGATGATCACGTCCAGCGTCGGCGCTGCAAGCCGCGGCATTAACACGGCTGCGCTCAGCCGAAATACCGGCGGCAGTGGCCTCGGTACTCGCAACACGACGCAGATCGACAGCCCCGTAGCCGGCATTGGCGCCGGTGCCAGCGAGGCACGCCGCAGCGGCAGCAGCGGCAAGGCATCACGAAGTCGTGAAGAAATTGAACTGGTTTTCGATCGCAACAAGGGCGCAATTTTTGCACTCTACAATCGTGCATTGCGCATGGACCCGACCTTGCAGGGCAAGCTGGTACTGCGCCTGACGATCGCGCCGAACGGGCAGGTCACGCTGTGCGAAGTGGTTTCGAGCGAGCTCGACAATGCGGAGCTGGAGCAAAAGCTCGTGCAGCGCGTGCGCCTGTTCCGCTTTGAAGCAAAAGACGTCGAAGCAATTACAACCACCAAGCCGATCGACTTTTTCCCGGCCTGACGCCTGCAATTACTTAGCTGCTAGGCAGGTTCTGCCTCCTGCAATATCTGTTCGCGCAACTGCTCCGGTCCACGCCGGTTGCGCGGTTTCACTTTGCCAAGGCAATGACTGTCGCGCGGGCAGTTGGTCGAGCGCGGGCAGATGATGCTGGCATCCTTGCTGGCGCCGCGACCAAGCCAGCCGATATTCAGAATCTTGCCAACCGTTTCGAGATGCTGTTGTGCATCGCGCGGAATCGGCCCGACGCCGCCATGCTCGTTACAGGCAGCTTCAATCAGGTCAGTTGTCTCTGCCGCATCAATGCCCTGCGCATTGAGTGCGGGCGCCAGATCGATGCCAACGCACATGACGTGGGCGTTGCCGGCGGCGTCCGTTGCGCGAATCGACTCACAGCAATAAAGATGCTTGTCGTCGCCATTGCGCAATACCGAAATTTGCGCCGACGGTTTGTTGCCACGCGCGTTGAGCATCTTGAAGACAGCCCAGTGCTGGCAGGGGTCCGACACCATGCGCATGTTGCCCCACGGCAGCGGAATGCCGTTGCCGCGGTACACGGCGCGCAGGTTGCCCGGCGGGTACGCGTCGAAGTAGTGCCAGTGCCGGTACGGCGAGACGCTCGTCATGCGGCGCATGATCAGGCCGGGTGACAGGTCGACCCGCTCGCCGATATCGGTTGCGTAGCGATGCCGCGCGAGAAATTGCCGGAACGGCGTTTTCGGCGCGAGCAGTGCGGCCGCAAAGTAGCTGCATTCGAAATCACGCCAGGCGTACAGGATATCTTTTGCGTCGAGGTGCGGTGATTCCGCGTCGGGACGGCGCGCCTGCGTGCGGTCGCCGGACACCTGCGTCGCGCGCGCGCCGTCGCCACCGTGCAAGACCCGATGCCCGAGATGATTCGCAAGGTCATAGCGGAGGCGCTGCGGCGAATCTTCGAGACGCCGATTCAGCCAGACGGTACCGGGCGCTTCGTAAAAAGAGCGCAGCAAAGTGCCGGGCACGGCGTCGTCGCCGCGCTTGCCGGGACTGGGTGGCCGGTCGAACCAGCGCACTTTGATACCGGCGCGCCCGGTCAGGCGCCACAGGTCATCCAGAGTTAACGGAAACTGCTTGCGCCCGATCGATTCCGCAGCACGTTCGAGGTCCGGAAAGCGGTTCTGTCGGGTTTCCTGGTGCGCCCGAATCAGCAGATGGGCGAACTGCGTGCCGGTCGTCCCGGTCTGCGACAGCAGCTCCGGGATTGCGAGCTGCAGCAACTCGTTGCTGAACAGGAAACTCGGTTCGAGCGGCATTGCGCCGATGGCCGAGGGTTGTGTGGTGTTGATCGGTTCTTCTTCGAGCGTCTCGTCAAAGAACCAGCCAAGGTCTTTCTGAAACACCGACGCGATCACCTTCATCAGGTCTTCGCTCGGCATGCGTTTGCCGTTTTCGATCATTGACAGGTAGGACACGGATGGCGCGTTCTCCGCATCGAGCTGTACGCAGCGAACCGACAGGTCCTCGAGCGTCAGGTTGTTGCGTTTCCGCAGGCCACGAATCTTCGTGCCGAGAAAATGTGCCTTCCTCAGTAATCCCGTTTGCCTGGCCATATGCGCCTCACGTGTGAAAATAATGCTGTGAAAAATAGCTTGTGAAATTGTATAGCAGGCTCGCAAGGAATGCTGCGGGTGCCGCGCCAGCAAAAACCACCTGCTTCCCGGCGTCTCGGGCCACGGGCAGGGCAGCCACGGGCAGGGCAGCCAAGGGCAGGGCAGCCACGGGCAGGGCAGCCACGGGCAGGGCAGCCACGGGCATGGCAGCCACGGGCAGGGCAGCCAAGGGCTTAGCAAGCGCGGATGCTGGCGCCCCGGGCTGGCGTCTCATGGGGCTAAATGCTGCCGCAGCGCCGCGTCCGCTCCTGAGATGTTACCCCGCCGCCGACAAGCCTTAGCAGTGGCGCCTGACCGTTCCCTGCCGGAGCAGGAGTGGCCGGCAAAAACTGCCGTACCGGTTTAACGAGAAAGCGGTCACTTGCGCGACGCAATTGCCGCGTCTTCCTCGTCAGAGAGGCTTACCTTTGAACGCTGCCGCCGGCGCTTGTGGTCAAAGGCCGGTCGCGCTGCTAAGGTTTCGCCGGGCTGCACAGGACGCCTCCTGTGCATTCAACAAGATGAGAGGAGCTCCATTGAAACTCGCAAGCCAGAAGGCCGGTGGCCGGGATGGAACATTGGTTGTCGTCAGTCGGGATCTCAAGCGCGCGGTCGCCGTCCCCGGCATCGCGGCAACGCTGCAGGCCGCGCTCGATAACTGGAAAACCGCAGAGCCGCAGCTCAAGGCCGTCTCCAGGGAGCTCAATGCAGGCAAAGTGGCCGGCGAGTTTGCGTTTGACCAGGCGGCTGTCGCGTCGCCATTGCCACGTGCATACCACTGGGTCGACGGCAGCGCCTACGTGAATCATGTCGAACTGGTGCGCAAGGCGCGCGGTGCCGAAATGCCGGAAAGCTTCTGGCACGACCCGCTGGTTTACCAGGGCGGCTCGGATGACTTCCTCGGCCCGCGCGACGACATCCCGGTGCCGAGCGACGAGTTCGGTATCGACATGGAAGCCGAAACCGCGATCATTACAGACGACGTGCCGATGGGCTGCAGCGCAGAGCAGGCTGCAAAACACATTAAACTGCTGATGCTCGTCAACGATGTTTCGTTGCGTGGGCTTATTCCCGGCGAGCTTGCCAAGGGCTTCGGTTTCTACCAGTCAAAACCCTCCAGTGCGTTTTCACCAGTAGCGGTTACACCGGATGAACTTGGCGACGCCTGGCGCGACGGCACCATTCACCGGCCATTGCGGACTGAGCTCAACGGCAAGCTGTTCGGCGAGCCTGAATGTGGCGTCGACATGACGTTTAATTTCCTGCAGCTCATTCAGCATGTTTGCAAAACGCGCCGGCTTGGTGCCGGCACGATCATCGGCTCAGGCACGGTGTCGAATTACGACCGGTCGCGGGGCTCGAGCTGCATCGCCGAGCGGCGCATGCTGGAAATGATCGAAGAAGGTTCACCAAAAACGCCGTTTATGACTTACGGCGATCGCGTGCGTATCGAAATGCACGATCCCGATGGCAACAACATTTTTGGCACTATCGACCAAAAGGTTGTACGACCCTGAGCAGCACCGGAGTCCGGCAGCATGTCTGACATTCAGTATCAAAGCGGCTTCGGCAATCATTTCGAGAGCGAAGCGCGCGCGGGCGCATTGCCGGTCGGACGAAATTCACCGCAGAAACCGGCATTCGGCCTGTACCCGGAAAAGCTGAGCGGCAGCGCCTTTACAGCACCGAAATCATCGAACGCCCGCAGCTGGCTGTACCGCATCCGGCCCTCCGTCGTGCACGGTGAGTTCACGGAAATCGACCGCGGCCTGCTGCGTACCGCGCCGCTTGCGGAAGTTGCGACACCACCGAACCCGCTGCGCTGGGGCCCGCTGCCGCTGCCGGGCAAGCCGACGGATTTTGTCGACGGTCTCGTGTCGATCGCGACGAACGGTAACGCCGCGATGCAGTGCGGTATCGCGATTCATATTTTTTGCGCCAACCAATCGATGCACGACCGCTTCTTCGTCAATGCGGATGGTGAAATGTTGCTGGTGCCCGAGCAGGGCGGCCTCACGCTGCGCACCGAGCTGGGTGTGCTGGAAGTCGAGGCCGGTCATATCGCGGTGATACCCCGCGGCCTGCGCTTCGCCGTCGCGATAAACGACAAAACTGCGCGCGGTTACGTCTGCGAGAATTACGGCGCGCGTTTCGAACTGCCCGAGCGCGGTCCGATTGGTACTGACGGCCTCGCGAACACGCGCGATTTCGAAGCCCCCGTCGCCGCGTTTGAGGATCGACTGGGCGATTTTCAACTGGTCACGAAGCTCGGTGGCCGCCTGTTTGCCGCGGACATCGGCCATTCGCCCCTCGACGTGGTGGCCTGGCACGGCAATCTCGCGCCATACCGCTACGATCTGCGCCGTTTCAATACGATCGGCTCAATCAGTTACGACCACCCGGATCCCTCGATCTTTACCGTGCTGACCTCCGCGTCCGACACGCCCGGCACCGCGAACGTGGATTTCGTCATATTTCCGCCGCGCTGGCTCGTGGCGGAAGATACGTTCCGGCCGCCGTGGTTCCATCGCAATGTCATGTCGGAATACATGGGCCTCATTTACGGCGAGTACGACGCGAAGGCTGGCGGCGGTTTCGTGCCGGGTGGCGCAAGTCTGCACAACTGCATGACCGCACACGGGCCCGATGCCGCAACGGTTGCTGCGGCAAGCGCCGCGACGCTCGCGCCGCAAAAACTCGACGACACGCTCGCCTTCATGTTCGAGTCGCGCTACCTGATTGAGCCCACCGCGTTTGCGATGCAGTGCGATGCGCGAGATCGCGACTACCAGGATTGCTGGCAATCGCTGGAGTCGCGCTACAAGCCGTGAGCGCCAAAGCGGCAGGCGCGGAGACGCTTTTTCTTCAATTCGCGGAGTCGCGCGTCAAGCCTTATACCGGTTTTTGCCGAATACCCGGCACGCATTCGCGAATGGATGCGCTGAATCTGCTGCCGTATCTCCGCACATTCGGCTTTTGCGTTCTTATCGTGCGCATGCGCGGCGGGGATTGAGCAAATCGGCAGCAAAATGGTCACAGGGATAATCAACGTCAGTTTCAGCATCGAATATGGCCGGTTGCCAGGGTCATCGTTCCATGTTGGCGGGCAATGGCTCCGGTATCGAGTCTCAAAACGCCGGCAACTCAAGATAAACGCTACTTGCATTCACGGAGAATAAAAAAAGCATGGATCTCAAAACCTTCGGCATCGTGTTTGGCACTGTCTTCCTGGCCGAGCTTGGCGACAAGACGCAGCTTGCGACCGTACTGTTTGCCTCAAAGCAATCGAGCAGTGTAATGACTGTCTTTGCCGGCGCAGCGCTGGCGCTCGTCGCCGCAACCGCAATCGCAGTGGTGCTCGGCAGTACCTTGAGTCATGTAATCGAAAGCCGCTATCTGTCGTACGTCGCCGGCGCCGGTTTTATCGCGGTCGGTTGCTGGACGATCTGGCAGGCCTGATTTCGTTTCATGAACAAACTGTCGATGCCGGTGCTGGCCGTATCTATCGTTCTCGCGGTGGTGCTCTGGTACGTTGCGACACTGCTGGAAGGCGATCGCTACGCAGCACTGAAGGTGCCGTCCGCATCGCCAACGCCGCAGTTTGGCCGGCAGCAAATCGACAGCCCGGTGCACGGCGGTGCAGCGGCACTGCGTTGCGAGCGGTCAGAGCAAAGTATCCAGCGACAGGTCGACGCTTCACGTTACTGTTCGACTGATGACGATTGCACGATCTTTGATTTTGGCTACCCCATCCAATGCCTGACTTCGGTTGCGAAGTCCGAGATCACGCACCTGCGACTGGCGTTCGAAAACTATCAGAAGGACTGTGCCTTTCGCGTCTACTACGATTGCCCTGCGGAACCGCTCGAGCGCGAAGCGGTTTGCCGCAACAACCGCTGTGAAGTTGAATTGCGGACGCTCGACCAGCTCCGTGAAATGACCCTGCAGCACCTTGGCATTGACGGCAATCCCTGACACTGGCCCGCCAGTGGCACAGGGTTTTGCTGCCGCTGCGCGACATGACGCACGAGTGCTGGTACTCGGCAGCCTGCCCGGCGTGAAATCCATCATTGCCGGCGAGTACTACGCACACCCGCGTAATGCGTTCTGGGAGATTGTGGAAGATCTCTATGCAATTCCGCGCGCCATTCCCTACAAGACACGGATCGTGAAACTGAATGCCAGGGGCATCGCGCTCTGGGACGTGCTTGGCGCCTCACGCCGCAAAGGCAGTCTCGATTCAGCGATCGATGCTGCTTCCGCAGTACCAAACGATTTTGCAAAATTTTTCGCGAGACATCCGCGCGTGGAACTGGTCGCTTTTAACGGCAAAACCGCCGCCCGACTTTATCGCCGGCATGTCGCAGGACAGCTCAGTGAACGGCAGGCAGAGTTTGTGACGCTGCCATCGACCAGCCCGGCACACGCGGCGATTTCCTACGCCGAGAAATTGCGGCAGTGGCAGGAAGGCCTGTCGAAGGTGAACATTGTTTAGCCAAAAGGCGCTAGACTTTACCAAGGCAAGGGCGCGCTGCAGGATGAAACTAGAAAAGTGATTGTGCCGGTTATGCGCCTGACGAATTAATGCTCGCCCTCTGCTATGGCCGACGTCGATTGGTTGCAACAAGCCGTTGCTTACCAAACAAAAAAAACCAGGAGTTACGTCAATGATCGGATATACAACAGTAGGAACCAATAACCTCGAAAAGGCTGCCGCATTTTATGATGCGCTGTTCGCGCCACTGGGTGGCAAACGCTTTATGGAATTCGAGACGTTTATCGCCTGGAGCGTGGATCCGCGCAAGCCGGGTTTCGCTGTGAGCAAACCCTACAACGGCAAACCGGCCACGGTTGGCAACGGTGTCATGATTGCCCTGGCGGTGGATTCACCGGAGAAGGTCGACCAAATGTATAAGCTGGCGCTGGAGCTGGGTGGCACGGACGAGGGGCCTGCCGGCCCGCGCGGCGACACGTTTTATGCCGGCTACTTTCGCGACCTTGATGGCAACAAGCTGAATTTCTTCTGCACCCCGAAACATTGACCACTCAGCGGCCGGCGCAGCGTGTTACAACGCGCTGTTGCCGGTTTCGCCGGTGCGAATGCGGTGCACCTGCTCAAGATTCGTGACGAAAATCTTGCCGTCGCCGACTTTGCCGGTTTTTGCACTGTTGACAATCGTCTCGATTATTTCCTCGACGCGCTCGTCTGCAACGGCAACTTCGATCTTCGCTTTGGGCAGGAAGTCGACCACGTATTCCGCGCCACGGTACAGCTCCGTGTGGCCACGCTGCCGGCCGAAGCCCTTTACTTCGCTGACGGTCATGCCCTGCACGCCGACTTCACTCAGCGCGTTGCGAACATCGTCGAGGCGGAACGGTTTAACGATAGCGGTAACGAGCTTCATGCAATTCTTCCTTAGGGTCGGCGGGACTGGCGCCCATTCTATACGATCTGCCGCGGCCGGTGCCGCCCACCTTGCTCCCGGTGCAGGCCACAGTTATCGTGGGCTGCGTTTTCCCGACATCCGGCCAGACCCGGACCTCGATATGCCAAGGATCCCTCCCATGCTCCGGCCCGGTCTCGCCACGTGAGCAATCGCTTTGAATCGGCGGCCTGGCATGCCGCGCTGTCGCGCATCATCCGCGGTGCAAACGCTGCCGAGGTTGCCGGGGCGCTGGCCGAGTCGATGGGTCTTGTCGTCGATCACGAAGGGACCTGCCTGCTCGCGTTTCACCGTGACGCCCGGCCCGAAGTGCTGCATCACACGCTCGAGCCGGCCGGCGCAAGGCACTATCTTGATCGCTACCTCGACGGCCCCTACCTGCTGGACCCGCTCTACCAGCTCGCAATCCAGGACACGAAGCCGACGCTCTGCCGTTTCCGCGAAAAGCAGCCGGACCGGTTTCGCGCCAGCGAGTACTACCGCCAGTACTGCGAGCGCACGCACCTGCTCGACGAGATGGACTTCCTGACTGCGGTCACTGCGCGCAGCACGCTCGCGCTGGTGGTCGGGCGTCGCAAGCGACGTTTCAGCCAGGCTGAATTGCGCCGCCTCGAAGTGATGGAGCCGACGGTACTTGCCGCGATGCAGCGGGTTTGGGAACTGCGGGAAGACCCGAAGCGGGACGCCGCGGTCGATCACGCCTTTCACAAACGCCTGACACGCTGCTTCGCAAACTTCGGCAAAAACATCCTGACCGAGCGCGAACGCCAGATCAGCCAGCTGCTGCTGCGTGGCCATTCGTCGAAATCCATTGCCCGCGAGCTTTCGATCGCGCCCGGCACCGTCATGGTTCACAAGCGCAACCTGTTCGCGAAGCTCGGCATCGGCTCCCAGTACGAGCTGTTTTCGCTCCTGATCGACGAGCTGGGCCGCTAGATTCTGTGACGCGTTGCGCATTCCCTGCGCGCTACCTTGCGAATGGTATTCAGCTTCGAGTCGCGAGAGGTGACTATCCATAGCCTGTCGCGACAACCGTCAGCGATGCTGAATGCAGGAACCACCCTATGTTCGACTTTGACTTTGGTCTGGGCGAAGACATCGACATGCTGCGCGATACGGTGCGAGCGTTCGCGAGTGATGCGATCGCGCCGCGCGCGGCGGAAATCGATGAAAGCAACCTGTTTCCGCGCGACCTGTGGCCACAGCTTGGCGAGCTCGGGCTGCTCGGCATCACCGTTGAAGATACTTACGGCGGCAGCGGGCTTGGCTATCTTGCGCACGTCGTGGCGATGGAAGAAATCAGTCGCGCGTCGGGCGCCGTGGGACTGTCTTACGGTGCGCACTCCAATCTGTGCGTGAACCAGCTGCGCCGCTGGGGCACCGAAGAGCAGAAAAAGAAGTACCTGCCAAAGCTGATCAGTGGCGAATTTGTCGGCGCGCTCGCAATGAGCGAACCGGGTGCTGGTTCCGACGTCATGGGCATGCGCACCCGCGCCGTCGCTGATGGCGACCACTACGTGCTGAATGGCAACAAGATGTGGATCACGAATGGCCCGGAAGCCGACGTGATGATTATCTATTGCGTCACCGATGGCGATGGCGACTCGCCGAAGCTCAGCGCGTTCCTGGTCGAACGTGACATGCCCGGCTACTCAACGGCCCAGAAACTCGACAAGCTCGGCATGCGTGGCAGCGATACCTGTGAAGTCGTGCTGGAAGACTGCCGCGTTCCTGCCAGCAACCTGCTGGGCGAGCCAGGCCGCGGGGCCGCAATCCTGATGTCCGGCCTGGATTACGAACGCGTGGTGCTGGCGGCGGGGCCGCTCGGTATCATGCGTGCCTGCATGGACGTCGTGATGCCGTATATTCATGACCGCAAACAGTTCGGCGCAGCGATCGGCACGTTCCAGCTGATGCAGGGCAAGATTGCCGACATGTACACCGCGATGAACGCGAGCCGCGCGTACGTCTACGGCGTGGCGCAGGCCTGCGATCGCGGCCAGACGACGCGCTTTGATGCGGCAGCCTGTATCCTGATGTCGGCCGAGAAGGCGACGTGGATGGCGGGCGAGACGATCCAGGCGCTGGGCGGCAATGGCTACATCAACGAATACCCGGCGGGGCGCCTGTGGCGCGATGCCAAGTTGTACGAGATCGGTGCGGGTACCAGCGAAATTCGCCGCATGCTGATTGGCCGTGAACTGTACGACGCCCTTAATTAAACGAGCAGCCAGCAACGTAATGCCGAAAATCAAAAGCAAGATCAAGCCGGATTCCGCAACCTTCAGGCAGAACGCAGAGGCGAACCGCGCGTTGGCGGCGACCCTGCATGAAGACCTTGCAAAGATTGCCGAAGGTGGCAGCGAGCGCGCCCGCGACAAGCACATTGCACGCGGCAAACTGTTGCCGCGCGACCGGATCCGCACGGTCGTCGATCGTGGCGCACCGTTTCTGGAGATCGGACAGCTCGCAGCCTACGGCATGTACAAGGACGAGGTACCGGCGGCCGGCATCATCGCCGGCATCGGCCAGATTCATGACATCGAATGCATGATCGTCGCGAATGACGCGACGGTTAAAGGCGGCACCTATTACCCGCTAACGGTACGCAAACATCTGCGCGCGCAGGAAATTGCCGAACAAAACGGCTTGCCCTGCGTCTACCTCGTCGATTCCGGCGGCGCGTTCCTGCCAAAGCAGGATGAAGTGTTCCCGGATCGCGATCACTTCGGGCGCATCTTCTACAACCAGGCGCGCATGTCGGCACTCGGCATCCCGCAGATTGCGGCCGTGCTCGGTTCCTGTACCGCCGGCGGCGCCTACGTGCCGGCCATGTGCGACGAGGCGATTATCGTACGCAACCAGGGCACGATCTTTCTCGGCGGCCCGCCGCTTGTCAAAGCAGCGACGGGCGAGGTTGTTGACGCAGAAACCCTGGGCGGCGGCGACGTGCATTCACGTATTTCCGGCGTGACGGACTACCTGGCCGACAACGACGCTGATGCGCTCGAGAAAGTTCGCGAGATTATTGGCAACCTGAACTGGCGGAAAAAAGTGCCGCTGCGGCTCAAGGAACCGCAGGAGCCGGCGTATCCAACCGATGAACTTTACGGCGTGGTGTCGCGGGATTTTCGTTTTTCGTACGACATTCGCGAAGTTATCGCGCGCCTCGTAGATGCCTCGGAGTTTCAGGAGTTCAAGGCTTTGTACGGGCCGACGCTCGTGTGTGGCTTTGCGCACCTGTACGGCTACCCGGTGGGCATCGTCGCCAACAATGGCATCCTGTTTTCCGAATCAGCGCAGAAGGGCGCGCATTTCATCCAGTTGTGCAACCGCCGCGGTATTCCGCTGATCTTCCTGCAAAACATTACCGGCTTCATGGTCGGGAAAAAAGTCGAGCACGGCGGCATCGCCAAAGACGGCGCGAAGATGGTCAACGCGGTTGCGACAGCAAACGTGCCGAAATTCACCGTCATCGTCGGCGGCTCTTTCGGCGCCGGCAACTACGCAATGTGCGGCCGCGCCTACAGCCCGCGCCTGATGTGGATGTGGCCGAATGCCCGCATTTCCGTCATGGGCGGCGAGCAGGCCGCAGTCGTGTTGTCGACCGTCAAACGCGATGGTCTCGAAGCGCGCGGAGAGCAGTGGTCGGAAGAAGATCAAAAGCTTTTCGAGGACGAGATTCGCGATCAATACGAAACGCAGGGCCATCCGTACTACGCAAGTGCCCGTTTATGGGACGACGGCGTGATCGATCCCGCCGACACACGGCGCGTACTCGGCCAGGCGGTCTCCGCCTCGATGAACCGCCCGCGCGATGGCGAGGCCCCCTACGGTATTTTCCGGATGTAACGGTCACCTCGATACCGCGCCCTGATGCGGTATCATGCCTGCCACTTCAGGATACGGCGGCGGCATAAATGGCGAATTTGCACGGCAAAACCTTGTTTATCAGCGGCGCAAGCCGCGGTATCGGACTTGCGATCGCGCTACGCGCCGCCCGCGATGGCGCGAACATCATCATTGCCGCGAAAACCGCAGAACCCCACCCGAAACTCCCGGGAACGATCCACACGGCGGCCGCCGAAATTGAAGAAGCGGGCGGCAAAGCGCTGCCGGTCATCTGCGATATCCGCTCCGAGGAGCAGGTGCAGGAAGCTGTTACTGCCGGCGCAGAACAGTTCGGCGGCATCGATATCTGCATCAACAACGCGAGCGCCATCCTGCTGCGCAATACCGAGCGCACGACGATGGCGCGCTTTGACCTGATGCACCAGGTCAATGCACGTGGCACCTATCTCGTGTCGCGCACCTGCCTGCCGTACCTGCAGAAGGCAGAAAACCCGCACATCCTGAACATGTCGCCGCCGCTCAACATGGACGAGAAGTGGTTCGCGCCGCACGTTGCGTACACGATGGCGAAGTACGGCATGAGCATGTGCGTACTGGGCATGGCGGGCGAGTTTCGCGAACAGGGCATCGCCGTCAATGCGCTGTGGCCACGCACCGGTATTGCGACGGCTGCCGTGAAAAATCTGCTCGGTGGCGATGAGATGATCCAGCGCGCACGCAAGCCCGAGATCATGGCTGACGCGGCGCATATCATTCTTACCAAGCCGAGTCGCGAATTCACCGGCAATTTCTGTATCGATGACGAGGTGCTGGAATCAGCGGGCGTTACGGACCTGTCGGGCTACGCGGTGGATCCGAGCAAAGAGCTGATGCCGGATTTCTTCGTCGAGCCGCGCAGCTGAGGATGTTGAAGCTATGAGTTCGCGACAGGAACAGTTTTCCGGCACGCGGCCGGTGCGTGACGATCATGCTATCGACGAGCAACGCCTGCACGACTACCTGGCCAGCCACATCGAGGGTTTCAAAGGCCCGCTGGACGTCCGCCAATTCAAGGGCGGCCAGTCGAATCCAACCTACCTGCTGACAGCAGGCTCCGGCCGCTACGTGTTGCGCCGCAAGCCGCCCGGCAAGCTCCTGAAATCCGCCCATGCAGTCGAGCGGGAATACCGCATCATCAAGGCGCTGTACGAGACGGGCTTTCCGGTGCCAAAACCCTATCTGCTGTGTGAAGACGATGACGTGGCCGGCACGACGTTTTTTGTCATGGAGTTCGTTGACGGCCGCATCATCTGGGAACTTGATCTGCCTGGCATGGAGCCAGCCGAACGCGCGGCGATTTACGATGACATGAATCGCGTGATCGCCCGCCTGCACAACATCGACTATCGTGCGCTCGGCCTCGAGGACTTCGGCAAGCCCGGCAACTACTTCGAACGCCAGATCTCGCGCTGGTCAAAACAGTATCGCCTGTCCGAAACCGAAAGCGTCCCGGCGATGGATTACCTGATTGACTGGTTGCCGCGGAATATTCCTGACGACGACGCCAGCAGCATCGTGCACGGCGACTACCGCATGGACAACCTGATCCTGCACCCGACAGAGCCGCGCGTAATCGCCGTGCTGGACTGGGAGCTGTCTACCATTGGTCATCCGCTAGGCGATTTTACTTACCACCTGATGGCCTGGCAGATGCCGGAAGTCGGATTCGGGTCGGCCGGTCTGCAGGGCAAAGACCTGGCGGCAATGGGCATTCCGACAGAAGACGACTACGTGCGTCGCTATTGCGAACGCACCGGTCGCAATGAAGATATTCCGCACCGCGAGTTTTATGCCGCGTACAACCTGTTCCGGCTGGCGGGTATTTTGCAGGGCATTGCCGGCCGCGTTCGTGACGGCACCGCGGCGAGCGATCATGCGGCAAAAGCAAGCCGCGCAGTAGGACCGCTTGCCGAGCTGGGGCGCCGCTACGCCGGTGGCTGAGCGGTGCTGGCAGCAACTCATCGGCGGTAGGCGCGCTGCAAGCGACATGCTATCTTGCGCCAGCAGAACTGCGCCCCGCACCGTAATCAGTACTCAAACAGAATCACTGCCAAATTGAACGCCATCGCTACTGCCAGTTTCGACGAGCTTCTCACCGCCAGCGTATCGGATGTCAAACGCGTATACGGCGAAACCGACGCGATGCTGTACGCGCTCGGCGTCGGCTTCGGGCATGGCGCCGGCGATCCGCGCGAACTCGATTTCGTGTACGACGGGCGTGGTCTGCGCACGGTGCCGTCGATGGCAGGCGTGCTCGTTGACTACGCATTTCTTGACGGCTGCGGGGTCGATATCTCGCGCGTGACGATTGCCGAGCAAAAGATCGAACTGTTCCGGCCATTGCCACCAAGCGCCGAACTGCAAACTGACAGTCGCGTAGTTGCCGTACTCGATCACGGCAAGAGCGCACGCCTGAGCGTCATCGTTGAATCCGAGGTGCGGATGAAGCGCGACTCAACAGTCCTGTTTACGCTGAGCCGCACCTTGCTGACAGGTCCTGGCGCTGTGCACGGTCCCGAAGAAACCGGGCCGAAGCCGCACGCGATGCCGGCGCGCGCGGCGGACTTGAGCTGCGAGCTCTACAGTCACACAACGCTTCCTTACATTTTTCGGCTTAGTGGCAATCGCGAACCACGTTACATCGAGGATCACGTCGCGCGTGCGCAGGGCTTCAGCCGCGCGCCGCTGTCCGAAGAATGTGTCGCCGGCATGGCGTGTCGCGCCATTCTGCAAACCATTTGCGAATACGATTCGACATTGATTGGCGGCTACGACCTGTGTTTCAAGGAATCGCTGTATCCCGGCGAAGTGCTGGTGACGGAAATGTGGCAGGACCGCAATATTGTCTCGTTCCGCTGCACGGTGCCGCAGCGCAATGCGATTGTCATCGATAACGGTAAATGCACGCTGTCCGTCTAGGGTCAGCCATACAAAAGGTCCCCTGATGTCTGATCCGATTCGCGTTACCACTGAAAATCACGTCGCTACCGTGACGCTGACGCGTGCCGAAAAGCGCAACGCAATCAATCTCGAAATGTTCGAAGCATTGTCGGCTGCGGGCCTGGACCTCGCAAAACAAACAGGCCTGCGTGCAGTCGTGCTGACCGGCGAGGGTGAACACTTTTGCGCTGGCATCGATACGTCAGTTTTTACGAACAGCAGCCCGCAGGAGCTCGTGAAGCGCATGCAGCCGCTGGCCAGCAGTCCGGCGAACCTGTTCCAGCATGTGGCCTATGCCTGGCGCGCACTGCCGGTGCCGGTAATTGCCGCATTGCAAGGCGCTGTGTTTGGCGGCGGCCTGCAGCTTGCGATGGGCGCGGACATTCGACTTGCCGCGCCGTCAACGCGCTGTTCAGTCATGGAGATCCGCTGGGGCATCATTCCTGATATGGCCCTGACGGCGACGATGCGCCATGTCGTGCGCCTGGATCATCTGCGCGAACTGACCTACACAGGCCGCATCGTCGAGGCCGATGAAGCACAGCAGATAGGTCTTCTGTCACGCATCTGCGACGATCCGCTGGCGGCGGCACAAAAAATGGCAGCCGGGATCGCCGGCAATTCGCCGGATGCCATTCGTGCCGCCAAGAAGATGTTGAATGCCGGCTATGACCTGCCTGAGGACGAGGCGCTGCGAGCGGAAGCAGAAATCCAGCTTGGCGTGCTCGGCCGCAGCAATCAGCGCGAAGCGGTACTGGCGAACGCCGAGAAACGCGCGCCAGTTTTCAAAGACTAACCGAGCCGCAGCGGCGCCGCGCGATGTGCTTCCTGGTAATTTAAGTTGTCAGAGAAACGCGTCCAAGACCTTGAATCGTCATCGCCCTGGCAGGCGCGATTTGTCATTAAAAGTGTCGGGGAGCGAATGGCCTGTTTTTCGCATAGCCGTCGCTAGAGCGTCTTGTGTGGGGGAAACGGCAAGCGTCCGCTTCCGGCCACAACCATAGCTCAGCCGGTCTCGTCATTCTTGCTCGGCGATTCGCCGGATTGAAAAGCACGGTAGGCGCGCATATCGGAAAGCGGTTGACGCTGTAGAAGACCCTCAACCCAAGTAATGAACTCAGGTTGAAAGTATGCCCTGCGCTGTTTCCAATAGAGGTAAATGCCAGGTAAATGGTTCACCGCATTTACGGCAGTGCCAATCGAGTCACGAAGTCCTTCATCCAACGTGCCCTCCCGGGCAAGGAAAAAACTCCTCTGAAACCCCAAAAAGCAACTGTGCATCAACATTATGTATTGAAACTCATCGTCTCTGGACAACGAATCGGGGTCAGTCAATGCCCTCAAAAACAATTGGCTGGTCTTTGGATTACTACCCAGCTCCTGATAGAAAGCTTGCATAGCAGTTGTCGCGTCAGTAACAGCCGCAGAACGCGACGCTCGTGCGCTGTCTCTGATTTGAATCGCCAGATAGACCAGGGTCACGATGACCGCGACCGCGCCTACGATCTCGCCGATTGCCCCAATTGCATCCCAGTTCATAAAGCCACTCGACAGAACCTAACAGCCTTTGTTTTGGCGCTAAAAGAGTCAACGAATTGCTAAAAAACGTGCTTTGTTTCGAATGACCGCATCGGGTCAAGATCACCGCCGATTGCAAAAAACTTGAGTGGCGGGCAACAGGCCTACAACCGAAATCCACGTAAAGGATAGCTTCCATTCAATACCGGAGGAAGCAATTATGTACCTACTACCTGCTTGAAAATAGGTTGTGGGGCCGTGGAATTTCGGAATCCACTCCTTGCGGCGCACAAACGAAATCGGGGTCAAACCGCAATTTTTCTAATTCGTTTCAGTGGGCCCGAGGGAAACCTCGTTTCGAGCCCTGTTTCGCCATTCTCCGGTGCGACTGCCGGCGTGCCGTCAGCCAGTTGCAATGGCGCCGCACGCCGGGCAATGCCCGGCCCGATCCAGTAGACTCGAACGCTGCAAAGCTTTGATCGGGGCGAAATTGTCAGAGCAGGACATCATAGTCATTGGTGCCGGTGTCGTGGGTGCTGCAACCGCCCTGGCGCTGCGCCGCGAAAGACACGGTGTACTGC
>JBATFU010000058.1:0-4776 GCA_049665065.1 Woeseia sp.
TGACTGCGATCCAGTCCGCGATGCGAAGGCTCGAGGTCTCCTGGACGTTCCATGACCTGCGAGCGAAGGCCGATTCCGACCACGAAACCGGCCTCGGCCTCATGCGCCGTTACAACCGCGCCCGCCGTTTGATGGCGGTAAAATAGGACGTTCTTAGAATGACCTTAGAAAATTCTTAGAAAAACTGGTGCCGGCACCAAGAGTCGAACTCGGGACCTACTGATTACAAATCAGTTGCTCTACCAACTGAGCTATACCGGCTTTACAGGTGGGATACGGGCGCGATTATTGTGGTTTCGGGGGCGCGGGGCAAGGGTCCCGGTCGGGTTTTCCCGGATTATTCGCCGCGGGGGCAAGTAGCGGCGTCGCGCAGCAGAACGCGGTCTTCACCGTAGAGCTCGATCATACTGCCAGCGCCGCGGCCGGGCGGCAGGCCGAGATCCACGAAGGCAACCTGTTGGGTGCGGGTGCGTTCCGAGATTTCTGCGGGCAGTTCCAGTGACTTGGCCTGCAGCTCTACCCGTTCCGCGCGGACCAGCTCGCTAAAGAGCCCGAGCGAAATCTTGATGCCCTCGTCTTCAGTCTGCACCACGTAGGCTTCATTCAATCCCGATTTCTTTAATTGCGCGAGCATCGCGTTCGCGGTAGCACGATCGGGAATATCCCGAATCTGCACCCAGTGCCCTACGAACACCTCGCCCTCAATGGAACGAATAGCCCCCCGCAAGCCGGATTCCTCAAACTCTGCAAGTGCAGCTTCTGCTTCATCCGATTCCCGAAACGGACCGATGCTCACGCAGGAACGTCCCACCTGCACGTCGAGATCCGACGGGCGGCTGGTTGATGATGATTCAATGTCACCTTCGACGTTGTCAGGCACCGTTGCCTCGGCGAGCTGCAGCGGCGGGCCGAGATCGTCTTCGTTGACGATCGCGACGCCGGTCTCTACTTCAGGCGGGTTGTACTGACCCCACAGGTAGTAGAGAACGTTCGCCAATAGCAGCAGCAACAGCAGGTTTCTCATTACTTGCCTTCAATCATCAGCGCGAGGCCTTCGAGTACCAGGTGCGGCCGGTGTTCAGCAGGACCGTCGAGTACGGCCAGAATGCGGGACGCGTCTCCCCCGGTCAAGATGAGTGCAGGACGATAGCCCGCGTTTTTCATGTTGCGCATCCCGCGTTCTATCGCGCCACACACAGCCGCCATCGCTCCACTGTAAATGGCTTTGCCGGTACTGCTTGCAAAACCCGGCAGCGCTTCCGTTTTGTTGGATGCCGCGCGTTTTACAGCAGGCAGGTCGCTAGTGTCTTTTGCAAGTGCAGCGTTCATCAGTCGCACGCCCGGCAGTATTTGGCCGCCGAGGTGCTGGCCCGATTGGTCGAGCGCGTCAATCGTCACTGCCGTGCCGGCATCGACCACGCACAGCGCCTTACGCGAATGCGCCCGCGCGCCGATCATCGCCACCCAGCGATCCACGCCGAGTTTGCGTGCCTGTTTATAACTGTTGATTACACCGAAACCTTCCGCCGCGCTGTGCGCGAAATGCACATCGGAGTGACAGTGCATGCCGATCACGCCGGATAATCTTGTCGCGAAGGTCGGGCCCGCAACGTTGCTGGCCAGCACGGCATCGACTTTGCTGGGCAGGCGGGTTGTCAGCGCGGTCCATCCCTGCGCGCGTAGTCGCTCATGGCTGATCGTGCCGGTGCGACGAATTTCGCCATCCGTTGCGAGCCCCCACTTCACGCGTGTGTTGCCAATGTCGAACAAGAGGTTGCGGCGAACGCTCATGCGCGATTGTCCTTCCGCGCACGCACCGTGCCGGTATGAACAACGCGCATGCCCTGCGGGGTCCGCACGTGCAGCGCACCGTGTTCGTCGATGCCATCGGCGACACCTTCGAACTCTTCGCCGGGCATATCAACATCCACTGGCTTCCCCTTAAGCCAATCGTATTTCTTCCAGTCAGCGCGGAACGGGCCAAGGCCATTTGTCTCGAAAACGCTGATTGCTTGCATGACGTGACGGATGATGGTTCCGGCCGTCGCAGATCTCGCTGGCAAATTTCCACAATGACTTTTCAAATCCGTAATCTCGTAATCGGCATTCGCAGGGCCTGTGCATTGCTGGCCAATTAAAGTGAGATCGACGTTGATGCCGACACCGCAAACGATGCTGACATGACCGCCCCGGCCGGTTTGCGCGTCGACGAGTATGCCACCCAATTTTGCATCTTTAGCGAAGATATCGTTCGGCCATTTCAGGCCAAGCCGCTCCGCGCCGATTAGTTCCAGCGCCTGCAACGTTGCCACGCCGGCGGCAAGCGTCATGCACGCGAGATCGTCGGGGGTGCGGCGGAACGTGTAGCCAACGGAAAGATAGAGTCCTGTGTCGCGCGGCGATGCCCATCTTTTGCCATGCCGCCCGCGTCCCGCTGTTTGCTGTTCGGCGAGCACCGCTTTGAAGCGGCCGATGGCAGGGCGTTTCTGCTCGAGCAGCCAGTTGTTGGTTGAAGGTACGATGTCGAGCACGACCAGTTCATCGAGTTGTTCGCGCGCGGTTCCCGCGAGTGTTTCGCGAATACCAGCTTCACTGAGCAGGGTGCTCATGCGCAATGACCCACCGGTTACTTCGATTTGCGGCGAAACAGCATGACGCCCTGGTTTTTGTGCTCGGTGCCACTCCGCATACGCTGAATGTTCGAGCGATGGCAGTAAATGATGTAGAGCGCCATGGCGATTGTGTAAATGAACAGCGGCTGGTCGGCCGGCAATCGCGTCAGCCCGAGATAAAACGGTGCAAACGTGGCCGCACTCATTGTCGCGAGCCCGACGTAACCAAACAGCGTCAGCACCCAGGCAAACACAAGCAGAATCGGTATCAGCAAAACGGGCGATAGAACGAGCAGTGTGCCCATCATCGTTGCTGCACCCTTACCACCGCGGAAGCTGTGCCAGACCGGCCACACGTGGCCCATGACCGCGGCGGCGGCACAGCTCAGGGCGAGCCACTCCCGGGATATTGTCGGGTCGACAGCAACAAGGGGTATCGCGAGGCCAGGCACGAGGCCGGCAGCGAGCGCGCCTTTCCCGACGTCAATCACGACGACACCCAGTGCGAAAGGCCAGCCCTGTGTACGCAAGGCGTTGGTACCGCCGGCATTGCCGCTGCCCATCGTGCGAATATCGACGCCGCCGGCAATGCGCCCCATGATCAGCGAGCCCATGAATGAGCCAAGCAGGTAGCTGATCAGGAATTTAACGCCGAGTTCGAGCATGACGGGCGAGGTTCTGGTGGCCGGACAGCGCGCATTGTAGCATCCGCGCCATTCACACTTTCTGGATTTCCATGGCCGTATCGTCGATTCCCCTGCTCTACAACCCGCGCGCCCGGCGCGGCGCGGCGGCGCACCGCATCAAGGGCGTTATTGCTGCTTTTGCGGACAGCGGTGTCGTCGTGACGGCCATCCCGAGCACGGCGGGCGGCGATATTGAACGCAAGGCGCGTGAGCTTTCAGATCAGGGCGCGCCACGCCTGTTGCTGGGCGGCGGCGACGGCAGTGTCCACGAGGCAGTGAATGGCCTGATGAGGAGCAAGACACCCGCCGCGCTGGGACTTATTCCGCTCGGCACCGGCAATGATTTCGCGAAGGCAAACGGCATCCCGCTGCAGCCTGCTGATGCTGTTGCCGAACTCGCCGTACGGCTGGCAAGCGATGCGGCACCGCGCGTCATTGACGTGGGTCGCTTGAATGAACGCTATTTCGCCAACGGCGCCGGGATCGGCTTTGACGCAAAAATCTCTGCAATCGCAAGCAGCATCCAGCTGCCGATCGGCGTGCTGGTTTACCCCGCTGCCGTAGTGCGCGGGCTGGTGGACGGCGTTGTAACACCGCGCATGAAAATGCAATTCGACGGACGCGAACTCGACGCGCAGTTAACGCTGGCCAGTTTCAATATCGGGCAGTGGGTTGGCGGCATGTTCCGCATTGCGCCGATGGCTCGCAATGACGATGGCATGCTCGACCTTGTTTACGTTGATCAATTGACGCGGCGTCAGATTGTGCCACTGGTGCCGAAACTGCTGCGCGGCACGCACATGTCAGACGCGCGCGTGCATCATGAACTCATTGCTCACTGCCGCATCGAGGCAGAGGCTAAAGTGCCGGCGCATCTCGACGGCGAGAACCAGGCACCGCAGCGGCACTTTGATATCGGCATCGTCGCTGGCGCACTGCGACTGCTGTAGGCAAACCTCAGCTCGATACTCGTTAGCCGGCGAACAGCGTCTCGCGGCGGGCCACGGTCTCCGCATCAGCTCCCGCATCGAGAGTCAGCCAGGCGGTGTCTTCGGGACGCTCCGTCAGCCGCACCTTGAACTGCAGCAGCTCATCCTGCCGAAACACACTGATCAGCACCTTGTCGCCGGGCAAGTGCCCGCGCAGGTGCTGATCGAGGTTGCCGGCGGTCAGGCGCACGTCGTCGAACGCGACGGCCTCGTCGCCCGGCGCAATGCCGGCCTTTTCTGCGGGACTGCCGGCGCGCACCAGTTTGAAAATACCCCGGCCGTCGAGGTTCGCAAGGCGTGCACCCAGCCACGGCATCGGGCGTGATTTGCCGGACGGCGCCTTACCGCCCGCGTCGCTGCCGCCTTCCGAGACGCGCAGTTTCATCGTGATACCGATGTCGCGCAGCAGCGCCTGCAGCGGGAGGTCCGCGGTATCGCGCACATAGCGTTCAAAAAAGTCGCCGAGCTCCATACCCGAAAGCTCAGCGG
>JBATFU010000059.1:0-16919 GCA_049665065.1 Woeseia sp.
GGAATGGTACGAGTGACCCAGCTCGCGGGACCTGTTCGGGTTACCTTGTCAGTTTCGATTGAGCTCGAGCATTTTGCCGCATGCCCACACCCGTAGTTACTGATCTAAGCCGCGATGATCTGGCGGAACTTGTTCGCGCCAAGCGCCTGCTGGAGCAGGTCAGCCTGGCCGCACGCGTATCCAATTATATTGGCGAGCCGATCGATAAACTGATTCGCGCGCTGCCGGCAAAATCCAGCCAGCTTATTCTGGATGCGTCTGAAAAAGCGATCCAGGCTTCGTTGCGGGTCGCACTGCTGACTCTGCGCGACAAGCCAAGGTCCGCATCGAACACGCTGCATAAAATTGGTGCTGCAACATCGGGCGCTGCGGGCGGCGTCTTTGGCCTGCCTGCCCTCGCCATCGAATTGCCATTATCGACAACGATCATGCTTCGCTCCATCGCCGATATAGCGAGGCATCAGGGCGAGGATCTGAAAACGATCGACTCGCAGCTTGCATGCGTGGAGGTATTTGCTCTTGGCGGACCGACAAGGTCCGATGATGCAGCGGAGGGTGGCTACTACGCGGTTCGAGCCGGGTTAGCGAAAATCGTTTCCGATGCAGCCAGCTACCTGGCGGGCAGCACTGCTGCTTCCGAGAGCGCACCGCTGTTGGTCAGGCTGGTGGCTCAAATCGCCGCTCGATTCAGTATTCCGGTAACAACAAAGGCGGCGGCCCAGGTCGTACCAATTGTTGGTGGAATCGGCGGCGCGGTCGTCAATACGCTGTTTATCGATCACTTTCAGGATATTGCAACCGGTCACTTCCTAGTTCGCAGTCTGGAGCGGAGCTACGGCAAGCAAGTCATCAAGGAAGAATACGACCGCATCGATATCGACGCCTGGCACAGTGACACGTAGCCGAGTACTGAACCAATACAATCCCTTCGTTCGCCGCCGCCCGGCAAACCAGAGGCCGCGCACGACCGAATGGGCGATGGCGACCAAAGCCAGCTTGCGGGTCAAGGTTGGACTGTTCTGCGAATAGCGATAAAGTGAAGCGGCGTTCAGCCTGCAAGGGATGGCGACGGTCCGGCTTGGTTTGAGAGCCCCCGTCACCCTGTTTCGACAAAGATTACGACCTGATAACCGGAAACAACTTCATGACTGCCAAGAAATCCAAGATTATTTACACGCTCACTGACGAAGCGCCGCTGCTCGCAACCTATTCCTTGCTGCCGATTATTCGCACTTTTACGGCGCCCGCTGGCATAGAAATCACGACGAGCGACATCTCGGTGGCCGCGCGCATCCTTGCCGAGTTTTCCGATCACCTGAAGCCGGAGCAAAAGGTTCCGGATAACCTCGCGGAACTCGGGCGCCTGACGCAGCTGCCAGAGACCAATATCATCAAGCTGCCGAATATCAGCGCCTCAGTGCCGCAGCTGGTGAAGGCGATTGAAGAATTGCAGGCCAAGGGCTATGCGATTCCGGACTACCCCGGCAATCCGAAAACTGAGGAAGAAAAGAAGATCAAACTGCGCTACGGCAAAGTGCTCGGCAGCGCCGTAAACCCCGTGCTGCGCGAGGGCAATTCAGATCGTCGTGCGCCCGCCGCGGTCAAGCGCTACGCACAAAAACATCCCCATTCAATGGGTGAGTGGAGCCAGGCTTCGCAATCGCATGTTTCACACATGCGCGACGGCGACTTCTACCACAACGAAAAATCCATGACGCTCGATGCGGCCTGCAAGGTCAACATGGTTCTGGAAACCAAAAGCGGCAAGACGCTGGTGCTTAAAGAGAAGGTAGAGCTCGAGAAGGGCGAGATCGTTGACAGCATGTTCATGAGCAAGAAAGCGCTATGCGATTTCTACGAAGAACAAATGGAAGACGCGCGCAAGTCCGGGGTGATGTTTTCACTGCACGTCAAAGCGACGATGATGAAGGTCTCGCATCCGATTGTGTTCGGCCATGCGGTCAGGGTCTTTTACAAGGACGCGTTTGCCAAGCACGGAGAATTATTCAAAGAGTTAGGCGTCAACGTTAATAACGGTCTGAGCAGTATTTACGATAAGATCTCAACGCTGCCTGAATCACAGCGCGAACAGATCATCAAGGACCTGCACGCCTGTCATGAACACCGTCCCGAGCTGGCGATGGTCGATTCGGCAAAAGGCATTACGAATTTCCACGTTCCCAGCGACGTCATCGTCGATGCATCGATGCCCGCGATGATTCGCAACAGCGGCAAGATGTGGGGTCCGGATGGTCGTCCAAAAGACACCAAAGCTGTCATGCCGGAGAGTACCTTCGCGCGCATTTACCAGGAGATGATCAACTTCTGCAAGACGCACGGCGCGTTTGATCCGGCCACCATGGGCACGGTGCCAAACGTTGGGTTGATGGCGAAAAGGGCTGAGGAATACGGCTCGCACGACAAGACTTTCGAAATACCCGAAGCAGGCACTGCGAATATCGTCGACGAGAACGGCAAAGTATTGCTCGAGCAACACGTCGAGGAAGGCGACATTTGGCGCATGTGCACGGTCAAAGATGACGCGATCCGCGACTGGGTCAAATTAGCCGTCACGCGTGCGCGTTTGTCAGGAATGCCGGCCGTATTCTGGCTCGATGAGTATCGGCCGCATGAAGCGCAGCTCATCAAGAAGGTCAAGACCTACCTGAAGGATCACGACACCAAGGGTCTTGATATCCAGATCATGTCGCAGACCCGCGCGATGCGGTACACGCTTGAGCGCGTCATTCGCGGTGGCAATACGATATCTGTCACCGGCAATATCCTGCGCGATTATCTCACCGATTTGTTTCCCATCATGGAACTCGGTACCAGCGCCAAGATGCTGTCGATCGTGCCGCTGATGGCAGGCGGTGGCTTGTTCGAAACCGGCGCGGGCGGTTCGGCGCCGAAGCACGTGCAGCAGCTGATAGAAGAGAATCATCTGCGGTGGGATTCGCTCGGTGAGTTTCTCGCCATCGGCGCTTCGCTTGAGGACCTTGCCGACAAAAACGGCAACAACAAGGCCAAAATTCTCGCCAAGACACTCGACGATGCTGTTGGGGAACTGCTGGATAGCGGTAAATCGCCGTCACGTAGCACGGGCGAGCTCGACAATCGCGGCAGCCATTTTTACCTTGCGCTGTACTGGGCGCAGGCACTCGCCGCGCAAACTGACGATGCCGAGCTGCAGGCAAGCTACGCACCCCTGGCAAAAGCGCTCTCGGAAAACGAAGCGAAGATCGTCGATGAACTGAACTCTGTCCAGGGCAAGAGCGTGGACATCGGTGGTTATTACCTGCCGGACCCGGAGAAGACGAAGACGGTCATGTGTCCGAGTGCAACCTTGAACAAGGTACTGGCGTCGGTGCACGGCTGAGGCTTCTCAACAACTCATGGCAGGATTCGTCGTTCTTATGTAGCGAGAACTCTGACCAAAAAATGCTGACCAAAAAAAACAGCCGCGTCCTCCTGGACGCGGCTGCTGGTGCCTAAGAAATCAGGCGGGTATTGCTGATCAGAACTTCAGGCCAAGGGCCCGAATAACATCCATTGTCACGTACTTGTCACCTGAAGACAGGCCTTTGCGTTCTGCGAAGCACTGAGCTGCTTTCAGGGTGCACTGACCCATAATGCCGTCGATTGCACACTCGTTGCGGTTCGGACCGCACTGGCAGCAGCCTGTTTCGTTCAGCGATGCCTGCAGTTTGCTGACATTCTCGCGGGTCATGTTGACTTCACAGAGAACCGGACGCCACTCGGTGCGCTCTTCAGCAACCTTGTTGTTGCGCGTCAACGTCGCGTACTCAGCAGGAATCGGGATGCGCTTCTCGCTGGCAGGCTGTACCAGCTTCGTTACGGTTACTTCGCCGTACTCAGCCGGAATGCTCACTTCGCGAGTTGTCTCCGGACGAACCAGTTTGGTCATTTCAACCGTGCGATATTCAGCCGGTATTGCGACTTCGCGGGTCTTTGCCGGGGTCTTCAGTACAGTCTTCTTGACCGTCTTGTACTCGGCAGGAACTGTTTCCGTGCGTGTCGTCGCTGGCTTAACCAGAACCTGCTTGGTAATGGTCTTGTACGTAGCAGGAATCTCAACGAGGCACATCAGGTCGCCGGTATCTTCTACACGCGTTTCCAGGACCTTGTAGTCACCGAACCGTTCGATCGTCTGAGCTGCGCTCGCCATTGCAACGCCTTCACCCTTGCCTACGCCTGTGCCGCGTTTCCATTCGGTGCGAGCCGGCTGGTCGAGAACGCGTTCCGTAACCGTGTCGTAAACGGCAGGCACTTCGATCGTCCGGGTGGTAGCAGGCTTGACCAATACGCTTTCCTGAACCGTCTCATACTCTGCCGGAATGATTTCCAGCTTCGTTGAAGCAGGCTTGACCAGGATGCGCTCTTTAACGGTTTCATACTTCGCAGGAATAACTTCAAGTCTCGTCGAAGCTTCCTTCACCAGAACCGTTTCCTTAACCGTGTCGTAGCGTGCAGGAATGACTTCGATACGCTCCGCAGCTTCGCGCTTCACGACGCGCTCGGATGTGGTTTCGTACTTCGCAGGAATAATTACCCGCGCGTAGCACTCACCCGGCTTCGGGTTCGGCGGCAGCAAGGCTCCGCCGTCAGATGATGCGCCGGACGACATCGAAGAGGATGCGGTTTGCATCTCGCTGCGAGCGCTGTCGAGCTCTCTTTTCTGTGCCTGCAACTGCGACTCCTGGCGTGCAAGCGCAGCCTCGCGGCGGGCCAGCTCGGCTTTCTGAGCCTCAATAGCGGTCATACCTGAATCGCTCGTGCTTCCCTGATACTCGGAGTTAGTGCTTGCGCAGCCGCCTAGTACCATGGTCGCCAAAGCAAACGTTGCCATAACATTTAACTTGGTCTTCATTGGGTTTTTCCTCCCGTGGATTAATTTCAACAGCCGACCCCTGGCAAACCAGGTGTTTTCCAGCTTTCTAAGTGCTTGTCGAACTCATGGCCGAGACTGTATTCGTACCTGCAGAGGCCCGAAACGAACTCAGGCTCCATGCAGATGGCGAGATAGTAGCGAAGCGCCTGTGACAGTCCGCTGACTGACACAATTGTTGACACATTTATGGGGTGTACGGCCGACTAGCGCGGTTTCGCGCGGGCACGTAAGGGATTGATATTGCTAGCTCGCGAGGATGCTGGCAGCGCCCCGCTGGGACAGGCGCTGCCGAATATCACTGTAGATCAGGCGTCTCAGTAGCTGGAGCTGGCTACCAGGTCAATATGAGCTTCTGTGGTCTCGAAGCCGATTACCGCCTGCGTGACAGGATCGAGAATGGGCGCGCCCTGGATAAGGCAGGTCGTGGAACTGTCGGTGATCTGTTTGAAGCAAATATCCGCATCGGAATTGATGGTTTGCATGATCACCGAGCCGTCTTCGAGGCTGACGAGTAACAGCGTCTCATTTGCCGTTGCCACAGGCTGCAACGCTCGCGCATCGTTTTTAGCGTCGACAATCGCATGAGTTCGATCGGCAGTGGTGCTGCAGGCACCTAGCAGGGTCGCCAGCATCAGCGCGGACAGTAAGGACATGAATTTCATAACTCGCTCCTCGGTCATGTGTGTCCCTGGAAGTGCCAGGGCTCGCTTCCCACCGCAGCCGGCTTTGTTTGGCTATTTGCCCGCTTGACCCAAGACTAGCAATACTGTCACCGCGAACGGCGTGACAGGCGTCTCATATAGGGTATTCATAACGAGCTAACCTCCGGACCACACGAACCCTGAAAAAGTGCCGATGCTGCCGGAAACTGCCGCACTATTCAGCCCCTTCCAGTGTGATTGCCAGGATTGCATCCATGGCTTTACGAACGTCGCGTAACTCGGTGAGCAGGGCTTCGCGACCTTTCTGTGAGTCCGGACCGCCTCGAAGCAGATTGCGGTGCGCGGCGAGTTTCATTGCCGTTTCGAACAGCGTTTTTGAGACTGCTTCCTGGGAAAACAGCAAACCCTGCAGGCGCATTTGTCTGCCGAGTTTCAGGCAGTCACTGATGAAGGCAGGTCGATCTGAAACGGCAGCGCCGTCCAGTTCAACGAGCGCCCGGGCGACGACGCGGTAGGCATCTGCAAAGGAACGCATTACGGCATGCGCGAGCAACGGCGGGCTCTGCCGCAGCATTGCGCGCACTCCTTCGGCGCCGCTCGTCAGTGCCTCACGCCAGGGTTCGAAGCGGTCTTTAAGAATCGAATTAATCTCGCTCCTGTAGTCGGCGCGACTGGGAAAGTAGAACTCGAACAGATAGATTTCGCGCAGCTGTTCTGCCGCCGCATACATTCTTGCTTCGCGCTCATCAGCTGGCACTTCAGCCGCTCGCAGCAATGAAATTTCGACCAGCGCATCAATAACAAAATAGTGGATAGCGGTGTTGCGGTAATAGGCCGCTTTGAGGTGCTGATCTTCGGTGATGCCGTACAGGCGCTCGCGGCCCTCGTCGAAGTAGCTGACAATGCCCGTCGATTTCAACTGAGCCAGGGTCGCAATGACCGTCTCCGCCTGCCGGAAATCTGCTTGACCGACGATTTCCAGCTGCCGGCGTTTGATCAGCAATAACCCGGAGCGCGCGAGGAATTGAATTTCCTTTAGCGTCAGTGCCCGGTTGCCCGCGGCCAGCATGATCAGCGTGACAATTGCCGTTGCTGTTATCGGCGTTGCCGCGTTCATGCGATACGCCACCTGTAGTGCAAGGTTCTGAACGATGATCTGTTTCTCGGTGTCCTTTGGCCCGGCAAGCAGTTGCTGCTGCGACGCCAGGTCTGTGATCGCTAGCTCCTCGCCAAAGCGCAGAAAGATCTTGCCGTGATTTGACGACCGGCGCAGAAAGCGCAGCATCCAGGTGGCGCCCTCGGGTTTCTTGTTTTGCCCGCGCTGTTCGGTAGCGTAATCCTCGACTTCCGTAATTTGTTCGTAGGCAACGCTGACCGGCACAAAGGCAACGTCGAAGAGCCGCGTGCGCAAAATCGATTCGACCACGTAATTAAAGAGTCCGAATCGTGGTGGCAGCAACTTGCCGGTCCGCGAGCGGGTGCCCTCCAGCGCCCACAGCAGCGAGAAGCGCTTGTCGATCAGGTAGTCGATGTAACGGCGAAAGGTCGCCTTGTAGATCTCGTTGTCCTGAAACGACCGGCGCAGAAAGATGATCCCGGCCCGTCGCGCGAGTGCACCCAGCCCCGGCGTATTGAGATTGATGCCGCCAAAGGTAAGCGGTAGCGGCAGGTTCGAGTCAAAAAGCACGATGGACAGCGCAGCGGTATCGAGCATCGACTTGTGACTTGTTACGAATACCACGGGCCGATCGCCCAGCAATGCAGCGACGTGTTTAAGCTGCGCTTCATCAATATCGATCTTCGGATCGTGGTTGCTGCGTGCCGCGGCGCGATAGAGAGCCATCATCAGGTCCAGCGTGAAGGGGGTCTGGCGCGCGGCCATCTCCTGCAGATAGTGTTCCGCCTTGCCGTTGATGTGGGCCAGGTCCTTATCTTCCTGCTGTGCGAGACGGGTAAGCGTCTCGCGGAACTCGCGATTCGCGAATACATCTTCGGGTAGTAACCGCGGCACTTTGTAGCGGGCGCCGCGTGTCATGCGTTCCGCACGTTCCAGCGTAATTAACGCCTGCCTTCGCACGAAGTCAGTCAGCGGTATGTCATCGCCGGCGTTGACCTGGAGTTCCTGGTAGGCAGCGCAGAGCGTGGCAAAAGTCGCGCCGTGGCCGACCACGAAACGCATCCGCTCCCGCGCGTGTTTTGCAATACGTTTACGGCGAAATATGTTTGGCCGAACAGTTCGCGCAAAAAAAATGTCGCGCAACAGGCCTGTTTTCCCGCTTTGCTCCGGTGGCAGCCAGGCAATGCGCAGCGGTTGCAACCAGGTATCAGGCCCGAGTTTTTCTATACTCTCGAATGCCTCCTTATCCGAACGTTGCGGCAATGACATTATCTTCGCCTCGGCTTGAGTCTGCGATGGCCGAGAACTCTTTATCCAGTCGCCAATGAGTTTGCGTTCAAACTCGTCCCGCGCGTCCAGCAGGAACACGACGTTGCCGGTCCGCTGCGCCGGCCACGGCGAGTTCGTATCGGTGGCACTGGCCACCTCTTTGTCAACGGAGTGTGTGTTCAAGCTGCAGTTTCCTGGTGCTGCGGTGTTGATGGTTCAGTCTACACGTTCTGCTACCGGTAACGGTTTCCGAATTGGCTGGCAGGTTCTTATGCTGCCTGAAACGTAAGGCGGCGATATTCAAAGGCGCGCCAATGCCGGTCGGACAAGGTATTGAGGACGAAGATGCTGCATCAGTAGACTTGTCCACAGCCGGCAACCGCTAATCATTAACGCAGCTAATGATTTTCAGCCGCGTTTTCTGCGGCGTGAGCTTCCTGACCGTTAGTGCCGTGCAATGGCACGCTGCCACCAAGCTTGGCATCCATTGGCAGCCGCACCGTGAAAGTACAGCCCTTGCCCGGTCCATCACTCTTCACCGAGATAGTGCCCCGGTGGGCAGTAACCAGCGCTGAAACGATTGAAAGGCCAACGCCGAGGCCAGGCAAATTGGCATCCGCACGCCAGAAGGGCTCGAAGATGTGGGGAAGCTCATCGGGAGACAGGCCCTTGCCGGTATCCGTGACGATCAACACAGCTTTACGGTCTTCGGTTTTCAGGGCGAGATAAACCGAGCCGCCTGCCGGCGTGTACCGGTGCGCGTTGCTAACCAGGTTTCTGATCACCTGCCGAATACGCAATGGATCTGCATTGGCAGAATACTCGCCATCAACTACCACCAGATGGATAGTCAGGTCAGGTTCCACAGATGGGCGTAATTCGTCCACCGTCTTCTCCAGCAAGTCGCGTAGATCCACGACAGCCGGCTCCAGGCGAATTTCGGAAGAGGTGAATCGACTTACATCAACGAGGTCGTCAATCAATCGGGATTGCGATTCAATACTTTGCGCAACGACTGCCATGCCTTTTTTGGTTGTTTCCGGGCGGTCATCGATTTCCATGAGGCGAATCCACGTCAAAGCTGCGTTCAGCGGAGTTCGCAATTCATGGCCGACCAGCCGCACAAAGGTTTGCCGCAGATCGTTGGCCTCCCGAGCGCTATCCAGCGCAACCTTGAGGTCTACTGCCTGTTCACGCTTGACGGTGACGTCATCGACGATTCCCACGTAGTGCGTGATTGTGCCGTCGTGATCCTGCACGGGGGCAAGGCTCAGGCGATTCCAGAACTCGCGACCGTCCTTGCGCTTGTTGCGAATCTCGACAGTGCCGTCAGTGCCGCTTTCCAGGTAATAGCGAATCTCGGAGCGTGCGCCCGCAACAGAATCGAGGCCCTCATTGAGAAACCGGCAGTTGCGCCCAATGACCTCGGAGGCAGAGTAGCCTGTGATTTCTGTGAAAGCCGTGTTGATGTAAACGATGGGTTCGTTCGGCTTCGTATGATCTGTGATGACTACGCCATTCGTGGTTGCAGCGAGCGCGCGCTCGCGCACGTATAGAACGCTGTCCGAGCGACGCTGCATGATGACGGAAATAAGTGCGACGATGCCCGCCGCTACTACCGAGCCGAGCGACGTTAGTGCGATTGCAAACGAACCTTCGTAAGCACCGCGCGCGTAGCCGGCGGCAACCATTGCACCGACCAACAACGGTGCAGCGACAACCATTGGAAGTAATGAACGACCGAAACTGCCGAGAAAAGACTGCTCTCGGAGGATTGCCACAATGCCAAAGTTCGGGCGCACCCAGATGGCGGCCAAAGACAGCGCAAGAAACAGGACGGCGGTTGGCAATGCCATTGCCGTGACCCCGTCGATGCCGAGATACAGCACAGGCGCGCCATACGCATAGCCAAGCAAAGAGGCGAGGGCGACAAGCAACAACACGACGCTAAATGCGCGACTTATAGTTTTGGCTTGCATGCCCGGCGAGTGGTCAACGATCATCGCTGTTGCAAACAAAAGAAAGCCGATCGCGCTGGTCGGTGCCATCCGCCCCGGCGAACTCGTCAGATCGCGGTCATTTGTTGCAGGCACTAGCAGCTCGTCAAGTCCCACATCGATGCCAAATACGTATTGCGACAGCGTCGCAATGCAAAACAGGCCGAGCCCCACCTCAAGCAAGGCGCGCAACAGCGACAGGATGCCTATCGATTCAAACCTGGCGCAAAGCAGAATTATTGCGCAAACGATAAAACAGACGGCCGTGTTGGCCTTCATGGACACTTCGCCAACGCCAAGACTGCGTAGCCAGTGCATCTCGGAGTACCAGCCGAGGAGTGTTGCGCTCGCAACGAGACAGCAGAGGAAGATTGTAGTGTAGACAACCACTGAGGGTCTTAGCCAAACTGGCTCTCTCTGGCCTGATGTCATGTGCTATTGGTCCTTGCCCGCTAGTGTTAAAGTCTAATCGATTCTACTGCTTGACAGCCGTTTGGCAGCCAGCGAGCATGCACCACCAATCAATACATTTCAATTTCGAGATTACGCGCCCATGGCACACATTCTCATCGTAGATGACGAACCGGATTTCAGTAGCGGCATATCCGAGTTTCTTCGCCTGCAACAGCACACGGTCATGTCGGCAAATACTTTGTCGGCAGGCCGCACTGCGTTGAAGAAAAAGTTGCCGGACGTTTTGCTCCTCGACCTGATGCTGCCAGACGGCAATGGCCTCGATCTGTTTGACCAGTTCGAGTCCCGGCGACCGCAGAAAATCGTGATCATTACCGGGCATAGCGGTATCAAGTCGCTGATTGGCGGCATGGCCGGTGATGGCGTCTTGTACATGACGAAGCCGATTGAACCGCGCGAGCTTCTCGGCCTGCTTGAGTCCGCAGCGGATAGTCCCGGTAGCGCGGATGGAGATGCCGATGCGCACTTTGGCGTACTGGTTGGTGAAAGCGAGGCAATGCAGGCCGTCTATAAAAAGATCAGTCAGGTAGCTGCAACAGACAGCACGGTGCTTGTACAAGGCGAGAGTGGCACGGGTAAGGAGCTGGTTGCCGATGCTGTGCACCGACTCAGCGGCCGCTCCGGCAGGTTCGTGCCAGTAAATTGCGGCGGATTGAGCAAAGACCTCGTTTCATCGCAACTTTTCGGCCACGAGAAAGGCAGCTTTACCGGGGCTGACAAACAGCACAAGGGCTTTTTCGAGCGCGCCAACAACGGCACCTTGTTTCTCGATGAGATAACGGAAATGCCACTCGAGATGCAAACCCATCTCCTGCGCGTTCTGGAAAGTGGCAAGGTGCTGCGCGTTGGCGCAAGCAGCGAGCTGCCGGTGGACGCGAGACTCGTAGCCGCAACCAACCGCGACCCCGCCAAGGCGGTGCGCGATGGCGTGTTGCGCGAAGATTTGTATTTCCGGCTGCGCGTCTTTCCTATCGAACTGCCACCTTTGCGGGAGCGGAGCGGCGATATCGAGCTGCTCGCCAGCTATTTCCTGGGAAAACACAACGAGAAGAATGGCACTGAAAAAACCTTCTCTGCCAAGGCACTGCAAAGCCTGGCGGGTCACAGCTGGCCGGGGAACGTGCGTGAGCTAAAACACACGGTTCACCGGATGTACATCATGGCCGACGGCGAAGAGCTGGCCGCACCCGACCACTACGACAATGAATTAACGACGGAAGTCGAAGGCCTGAGCGCCGGACGCTCGATCGCTGACGTTGAGAAAGACCTGATTATGGCGACGCTAAAGCAGTTGAAGGGCGACAAGAAAGCGGCCGCTGCGAGCCTCGGAGTCAGCCTGAAGACCCTGTACAACAGACTAAAAGATTACGGTGAGGACGCGGAATCCTGAAAAACGTGACGCATCCACTTGAGTCGTGGAGCAGCGTCATGCACTTTTTGGGTCTAGGCTGGTCAGATTCCATACAGCTTCGATAGGAGGAATTGTGAGTGCAGCAGCGGTGCAAAAGAAACGCGTGCTGATTGTCGAAGACGAAGCGGCAGCGCGAGAAGCCAGTCAACGTTACCTCGGTTTTGCTGGCCACGAAGTCGCAACGGCATCCGATGCCAGTGAGGCGTACGCGAAAGCAGAGGTTTCCAATCCCGACGTTGCGATCTGCGACTGGCGATTGGGCGGCGGACCTGATGGCACCGAAGTGGCCCGCAATCTTCAGGAAAAATATGGCACCTCAATTATTTTCGTAACAGCGCATCCGCTGGACGAACTGCGTGACGTCACTGAAGATATCCGGGTGACTCGTTACCTGCGCAAACCGATTCAGTTACCGCAACTAATCGAGGCTATCGACTCCGTACGCTAGCCGCCTCCCTGCCTGGCGCGACAGCCAGACAGACCATACTCGAGGATGCGTTCCCTACACGGGACTCTAGCTTCCATGCGACGTCGCCTGGCCAAGGTGGACAGGCCGGTTCATCGTCGCATCGGGTGTATTTCGCAGAAATTTCTGCCCGGCAGCGTAAATTTTTCAAGAAAAAGCGCCGTTCTTCATCCTTCAGGCCAACAAAACCCGCGTCATTACTCACGTCTCCCGGTTGGCACACTATCTGCATAGAGATTACTGAAGTTGGCACTTGTTGCCCCGGACTGATCCGGCGAGCAATGAAACTCAGGAGGAAAACATCATGCTTTCATGGGCCTTAACATTCTTCATTCTTGCCGTTATCGCGGCGGTTCTTGGTTTTGGCGGTATTGCCGGCGCCGCGGCAGGTATTGCGAAAATATTCTTCTTCGTATTCCTGGTGCTGCTGATCGTCAGTGCTGTTGCAAACGCATTGCGCGGCCGAAGTCCAGTCTGATTAAGCCGGCACTTGCGGTGTATCGATGCGATACCACGAGAAGTGAAAAGGATGAAACAGCATGGATTTGCCGCGGCACTTCAACAAGCGCCGCGGCCGCTGTCCCTGCACAGTTGCTGCGAGGCACGACGACAACGAACCAAAGGAGTCAGTACATGAGTAAACAAACACAAACAACGACCACAAACGGTGCAAACAACGCTGCTGCATCAGCAAGCCGGCGAGCGGCCGATGCTGCACACGCCGCAATCGAGGAAACCGCAAACAAAGCCGAAGCAGTAGAAGAGAATCTGCGCAAGCGGGCGAACAAGGCCGGTGAGAAAGTGGAAGCCTCGAAGGAGGTGGCTGCTGAACAGTTCAAGCAGTCGATCTCAAAGGCCGAGTCTTTCGCGAAAGAGCGTCCCGTCGCTGCCGCAGGCATTGCTTTCGCTGCGGGCGTACTCGCAACCGCGATCCTGCGCAGATAAGCCATGAAGCAGCAGGGATTGCAGCAGCAGGGCATGGAAGCGGGCGAACAGTCCGGCTCGATTGATGGTGACGTCGTATCGCATGCCATCGCCTACGTCAGTTCTGTTCGCGACCGCGTCCATCTCGTGATCGAACTCGCCGTCGCGGAGGCAAAATTTGCCGCGGTCAGTGCCGCGGCAACGGCCCTTCTGGTGCTGCTCGCAAGCTTGTTCACGCTCGGCGCCTGGGGTCTCGCGATGGCTGGGCTCGTAGTTGCTGCAATCCAGGCCGGCTACTCGCTGTGGACCGTCCTGTCAGCCCTCGGGCTTCTGCACATGCTGGTTGCGGCGGTACTCGCGGCACGAGCGCTCACTATGAGCCGGCATGTCGCTTTCGCAGAAACGCGCCGGCAACTGGCTGTTAAGGACGCACAATCCTTATGAAGTGGACGGAACGAAAAGAAAAGGTGGAGCAACTCGGCAGGCTGGCAAGCCTGCGGTCGAACGACGTCGCGACGCACCGCTGCGCCTTGCGTAGCTGGTTTCGAAATACACTCGGCTCCCCGGAGGGTCTCGCCTGGTCATTCGCTGCCGGTGCGCTTTGGTCTGCGAGCCGGGATTCCAACACCGAAACAGTGCGTAAAAGCAGAGCCCTTGAACGGATAGCAAACCTTGCATGGCTCGTCTTGCCGTACCTGGGCAGAGCAGGCGCCGCTCAAAGTGACGACGATGCGCCAGCAGAGTTGTGACTGACCAGGTGTCATCCATGAGCGAAGTGCGCAAACCGACCCTGTTGCGGAAAGCCGACGTTTCTCTTGCAATCGTCGGTCTGTTTGGCTTGGCGGTTGCGGCAGTTTTGTATTTCGCCGCAAACCTGCTCGTACCGATTGCGTTTGCAGGACTTATCAGCCTCCTGCTGTCGCCAGCGGTGCGGCTGCTCACACGCTGGCACGTGCCGACTGCGCTGGCTTCGCTGCTGCTCGTTGGCTTGCTCGTGCTTGCGACAACTGTTGCTCTGACCAATCTCGCAGAACCTGCCAACCGCTGGCTGAGTGACGCACCAACCTCTGTGCGCGAGTTACAGCGCAAAACGTTTGGGCCAAAAGAAAAACTTGCGAACATCCAGGAGCTCGCTAACGAAGTTGAAGAACTAACAGCATCCGACTCACCCCAGAAAGCCCAGCCGGTCGTAGTGACCGGACCGACGGTGCTCGAGAGCGTTGTGGGTGGCGCGCCGTCGTTGATAACGACCATTGGTATCGTCGTGTTTCTGACCTACTTCCTGCTCGCTTCCGGCGACCAGCTGTTGCGGCGCGTAACGCAATGCGGCCGCAACTGGCCAGAGCAAAGGCGCATCGTTTCGATTGCGAGGCAGTTGCAGGCGGACCTGTCGCGCTACCTGGTTACCGTGACATTGATCAATTCATTGCTGGGTGCTGCAGTCGCTTTGGCAATGTACCTGCTCGAAGTGCCGAACCCGTTGATGTGGGGTGTAATGGCTGCGCTGTTTAATTTCGCGCCATACCTCGGTGCGCTTGCATCCGCGGCTATCCTGACATTCGTTGGCCTTAGCACATTTGAAACGTTATCCGATGCCTTACTGGTGCCGGGTGTGTTTCTCGTGATCACCATTTTCGAGGGCCAGCTATTGACGCCGTCGATCGTTGGTCGGCGCATGTCGCTAAGTCCGATTTTTGTATTTCTCTCGGTAATCGTTTGGGGTTGGCTGTGGGGCGTCGCCGGCGCCCTGATGGCGGTGCCAATGGTTACTACGCTGAAAGTCTTTTGTGACCACGTACCGGCACTCGAGCCCGTTGGACGCTTTTTGCGCCATGAAAAGGCTGAACCTGTAGAGAGGCTTAAGGCGTCGCACAGCAGCGCCTGACCGGAATGACCCGGACAAAACAAAAGAGAATCATCTACGCGGTTGATGCTCCACCCCAGCTGGTCAGTGCCTTGACCACGCTTTTCGCGAAACATGAAATTGGCCTGCGGTCGTTTTCCGAGCGCGCAAGATTTATCGAGATGCTGCGTCGTAGTGAAGCGCTTTCCGCACCAGCGTGCGTCTTACTCTGCTGCGACATCTCTACAGCTCGCGATCGAGATCTTCTCAGACGAGCGGCCCGGCTGCTCGCTGAGATTCCTGTGGTCCTGCTCGTTGACGCGACGACGCGCGAGATCAAGGACGACGCTATCCTGCAGGGTGCGAGAGACATTGTGGAGTCATCGATGATGCCACCTTACGTGGCCCAGCGGATTCTGGATGTCCTGGACGATCCGCGGGCAATCGAAGGTGTGCAGCCCCGCAGAATTCCGCTGGCCGGCAATGAGAATATTGTCATGCGAGCCATTCGCCCGGACGATGCGGCGCGTGAAAAGCGTTTTTTGCAGTGCCTGTCGGAGACTGGCATAGCGGCAAATTTTTCATGGAAGCATTGCGATCTGCAGGATACGGAATTGGCGAGTCATGTCGCTCGTGATTGTTCGGCTTCAGAAGCACTCGTTGCGGTCACTGAGAACCCCGCCAGGGACAGGATCGTCGGCATCACGCGATTGAAGCAGAAGGATCGAGGTACTACCGCAGAATTCGTATTGGCAACGCTCGACGGGTGGCGCGCGAAGGGCGTGAGTAGTCAGCTTCTGCGCGGTTTGATTGCGAACGCTGCAGTAGCAGACATTCAGAAGCTGGAAGGATGGGTTGCCGTGGATGATGCAGCAATGCTCGAAGTTGCCCGTCAATTGGGTTTCGACATTGGCAATGTCGATGCTGAGACGGGTCAATGTAGTGTAAGCAAGATACTTCGACAGAAGAAACTGGCTCATTACACATTGAGCGATCCTGAGGAACAGCCGGATACGGCCAGTGACAGGACGTCCATATGGGCTGGTATGTACGGTACAGTCATTGCCGCCGCCCGTCGCGCATGGGGAAAAATCAGTGCCACGGGTTCGCCAAAAACCAACAATCGCTAGTTTGCTTGTGTAGGCTTTGCCCGGTTGCCCGGTTGCCCGGTTGCCCGGTTGCCCGGTTGCCCGGTTCCCCGGTTCCCCGGTTGCCGGCGGACGATCAGGATTTTCTGGGACGATTGCTGGCCGGGCGCTGCGGAAAGCTCATCGTGACTTGCAGGCCGCCACCTGGACGATTGCTCGCAACTATCTGGCCCCCGAGCTGGTGCACGACACGCTTCGCGATCGCCAGCCCGATGCCGGCGCCCGGCTGGTTCGTGTCAATTCTGACAAACGGCTCAAATATTCGGTCCAAAGCATTGTCAGGCACGCCCGGACCGGAATCACTGATCGTCACCCTGCAGGATTCCCGATTCTCAACGAGCAAGCGGACTTCGCCTCCGGCCGGCGTGTGATGCACCGCATTGCGCACGACATTCTCAATAGCACTGGCGATCGCATCTGCATTGCCGCGCAACGCGATGTTGCTGTCAGTGCACTCGTAGCTAAATTCCACACCACGTGCTGCTGCTTCAAACTCGGCATCTCTCGCAATCTGCTCGAGCACTTCGGGCAATGCCGTTACTTCATCAGAGTCCAGCGTCTGCTCCGCGCGTGCCAGCGTGAGCACCTGAGAGGCGAGCTTTTCGTCACGTTCGATCTCGTAACGAATACGCGCCAGATTTTCTGCTGCCGTTGCGGGTTTTCGTTCCAGTAGCTCGGTGGCGAGCTGCAGTCGCG
>JBATFU010000060.1:0-2258 GCA_049665065.1 Woeseia sp.
GTTTTTACATCTCTCATCGAAAATGATTTTTCAATCCTTACGCAGCCGCGATCGGCAAGGGCAAGTGGATCGGATTGCAGCGCCTGGTAAAGACTGTCCGCTGAATCGTGCCATTCACTGCCACGAAGGCCCACCCAGGCGTTGCGCTCTTCTTTGGCCAGGTACATGGCCGCGTCCGCGACGCCGAGTACCTGCTCCCAGTTGAGTAGCCCGGGCGCGTCCGGCATGAAGGGATAGCTCGCGAATCCTATCGAGCACGTCGTGCGTTCGACCTGTCCGTTGCCAACCGAGAAATTCGCTTCCGCGATGTTCGCGCGCAGGCGCTCGGCCAGCATACTGGCCTCGCTGTAAGTGGAGTCGCGGCACACGATCAGGAATTCGTCACCACCCCAGCGAATGACAATGTCGGAGGTACGGCAAACACTTTGCAGGACATCGCGAACCTGCAGCAGCACCCTGTCTCCGGCAAGATGGCCGCAGGAGTCGTTGATCGGCTTGAAATGATCCAGATCAACCATGATGAATACGAGGTTGGGATTTATTTCTGCGTCCGTTCGACCTTGCTCGCGCCGCTCGCCTTCCGGCGTGACTTCCTTGAGCACTTCCTCAAACAGGTAACGGCGGTTGTGCAGCCCGGTCAGCGCGTCCGTAAAGCTCGCTTCGCGTAATCTGTCGTTCGCATCGAGCAGTTCGAAATTGCTTGCCGCGAGGTCGCTAGTCCGATCACTGACTTCCACTTCAAGACGCTTGCGATATTCGGCTTCGCGTTCCAGCTTGCGCGCGTGGAACCTGTAAAGAGAATAGACTGCTATGACGGCGATGAGGAGATACAACGCATAGGCCCAGGGTCTGAGCCACGGTGGTTGCTTGACGTTAATCGCGATATTGAGTTCGGCATCGCTCCAGACGCCGTCGCTGTTAGCGCCGCGGACCATGAATTCGTAGGTCCCGCCCGGCAGGTCGGTATAGGTAGCAGTGCGTGTTGTGCCGGCCTGGACCCAGTCGCGGTCGAAGCCCGCGAGCTTGTATGCATAGCGATTGCGTGACGGCGCCGTGTATTCCAGTGCCGCAAACTCGAAGCTAACCATGTCTTCAACGTAGTCCAGCGACAGGCCCGACAGAAACTCATAGGCGATGCCGGTATCGGCTGGTTCGTTGAATTTGCTGATGCCGGTCAGAACGACCTTGGGAGCTTTTGCTGTAACTTCGCGGCCGATCGGGTCGAACGCGTTGAAGCCATTGTTGCCACCAAAATAGAGCGTACCGAATTCATCGACGAGGTAGGCGCCAAAGTTGAATTCTTCGCCTTGCAGTCCGTCGCTGACGTGAAAACTGCGAATTTCTCCGCTGCCCGGATCGTAACGACTGATCCCATAGTTGGTGCTCAGCCAGAGTCGGCCCTCTGAATCGGAAAGCACTCCGTACACCACGTCATTCGACAATCCATCGGCCTGCGTAATCGTCGCAAAGCTACCGCGCGCGTCTTGTGCACCGGTGCGTGGCAGGTAGCGATTCAGTCCGGCGCGCGTGCCAGCCCACAGATTGCCGGCGTTGTCGACGTGCAATGAGTAGACAGCATTGCTGCTAAGGCTGTCGCTTTCGTTCGCATTGAAGGCGAAGTGCTCCCAACCATCGCGATTCGCGTTAAGGCGATTGAGGCCTCCGCCGCTCGTTGCCACCCACAGCGCACCTGTTACATCTTCGATAATGGCGGTGGCATTCGGGTTCGACAATGAGTTGGGTATGTCCGGATCGTGGGGGTAGTTAATAAAACTGTCAGTGGCCTCGCTGTAATGACTGACGCCGCCGCCGAAAGTACCAATCCAGACCGTACCGTCCACGGCCTTGTACAACGACATGATGCCGTCAGCTGGAATGCTCCCGGCGTTTTTTGCATCGTGCCTGTAAAGGGAAATGTCGCCGGTCAAAGGGTTAATTCGATTCAGCCCGCCGTGCATGGTGCCGGCCCAGATCATACCGTTATCGTCTGTCAGCAATGCCATGACAGTGTCATCGCTGAGCTTGCTGTCGGCGCCCGCTCTTAGTTGAGTCTTGAGTTCCAGTTTGGAATCCAGAATCATAATGCCATTGCCGAAGGTGCCAACCCACAACTGGCCATTCGGATCGCGCGTGAACGAAGTGATCTTCGGAGCCTGGCTGTTCTCGTTGTTTGTCTCGGGGCGAAAGTGCCCGAATAGCCATGAGCGCGCATTCCACTTGTTGATGCCGCCGGTTTTCGTACCGACCCACAGCACGCC
>JBATFU010000061.1:0-1898 GCA_049665065.1 Woeseia sp.
GCACCGCGTAGCCCGGGAACCCTGCTTCCAGTACCGCATTGATCACGTTCAGCTTCGCAAAGAAACCTACCCAAGGTGGCACGCCTGCCATGCCGAACATGAAGAACAGCATCATCAGGGCGAACCACGGGCTGCGTGCGTTCAGTCCTTTGAAGTCGCTAATGGCCTCCGCTTCGTAGCCCTGGCTGCTTAGCAGGATGACAATGCCGAATGCGCCGGCGGCCATTACCACGTAGGTCAGCGTGTAGAACACCGCAGCGCCGTAGCCGTCGGCTGAGCCTGTGAATATCGCGAGGAGGATGAAGCCGACATGCGCGATTGCGGAATAGCCCAGCATGCGTTTGATATTGCTCTGGGCAATAGCGACGACGTTACCAATGATCAGCGACAGCACGCCGACGACCATCAGCATGCCCTGCCAGACACCGTGCAGGTCGCCGAAGCCGTCGACCAGAATGCGCAGCGTCAATGCCAGTGCGGCTATCTTTGGTGCCGTGGCGATGAACAGCGTTACCGGCGACCGTGCGCCCTGGTAAACGTCCGGCAGCCACATATGAAACGGTACGCCGCCGAATTTAAACGCGATGCCGACGATCAGGAACGCCATACCGAACCAAAGCGGCAGGGCGTTCAGCTCCGGCCTGGCGCGCAGCACTGCTGCGATCTCATCGAACTGTATGGTTCCGGTAATGCCGTAAACCCAGGAAATACCGTACAGCAAAGCACCCGACGCAATCGCGCCGAGCACGAAGTACTTCATGGCGGATTCAGCAGCAACCGCCGAGTTACGTTCGAACGCGACCAGCGCGTAGAGCGACAACGACAGTGTTTCGAGGCCGAGGTACATCGTCAGCAGGCTGTTTGCCGAGATCATGATCATGATCCCCAGCAGACCGAACAGCCCGAGCAGGAAATACTCCCCTTTCAGCAAGTCGTTTTGCTTCAGGTAATCGCGCGCGTACAGGAAGCCGACGGCCACCATGCCCACCGCGCTGAGTTTCAATAATTGCGATAGCTGATCGCTCACGTAGCTGCCATCAAACAGTTCGATGCGCGCATCCGGCGCGGTCGCCATCAGCGTCAACGCCGTGATGAACAATGCACCTATGCTGATCCAGTACGTCAGCACGCGGTTCTCGTCGCTGATGAAAAGATCGGCGAGCAGGACGACGCAGATCAGTCCGAGCAGGACGATCTCTGGTGCAGCTGGCGTGAATTCAGAAAGAAACATGCGTCGTAAGTCCTAGAGTGCAGCCAGTTTTGGCTGACTGATGCGCTCGATGAGCTGATCCACCGTTACCGTCATCATGTCGACGAGCGGCGCGGGCCACAGGCCCACCAGCAGTACGGCAAATGCCAATACGCCCAGCACGACGAACTCGCGCTGCGTTAAATCCTGTAATGCCTCGACCTTCTCGTTCGCCACCTTGCCGTACACCACACGCTTGATCATCCACAGCGTGTAGGCGGCGCCGGTGATCAGCGTGGTAGCAGCGATAAACGCGTACCAGAAGTTGGCCTTGAAGCTCGCGATGATCACCATGAACTCGCCGACAAAGCCGGAGGTGCCGGGAAGGCCTGCGTTCGCCATCGCAAACAGCACGAAGAACGCAGCGAAGGTCGGCATCGTGTTCGCGACGCCGCCGTAATCGGCGATGTTACGGCTGTGCATGCGGTCGTACAGCACGCCGACGCACAGGAACATTGCGCCGGAAATCAGGCCGTGCGACACCATCTGCACCATGCCACCCGTCATGCCGAGGCCTGCCCCGCTGCCGGAGCCGATGCTCCACAGCAGGAAGAAGCCGAGCGTCACGAAACCCATGTGCGCAATCGACTAGTACGCGATGAGCTTCTTCATGTCTTTCTGCATCAGCGCGACGAGGCCGATGTAAACC
>JBATFU010000062.1:0-15943 GCA_049665065.1 Woeseia sp.
GCCAAGCGGCGAGGCGCAGAACATCAAGCGACTGCTGTTTGTTGGCCAGGAAGACGACGGTAAGGACATCGTGCACGTGTTGCGGTCTTACAAAGCCGTTTACTCCGATACGGTCAAGCAGTTTCAGTTACAGAAACGTGTGCGCGGTGTGGAAGTTGCGGTCGGCGCCTTCTTCAACGGCAAAGAATTCATGATGCCGATCAACGTCAACTTCGAGCACAAGTTGTTGTTCCCCGGTGACATCGGCCCTGCCACCGGCGAAATGGGTACCTGCATGTACTGGAGCGGACCGAACCGGATCTTCCGCGCGACGCTCGGCAAACTGGGAGCGCGTCTCGCGGAGGAAGGTTACGTTGGCTACATGGACGTTAACTGCATCGTTAACGGCCAGGGAATTTACCCGCTGGAGTTCACGGCCCGCTTCGGCTATCCGACAATCAGCATCCAGGCCGACGGCCTGTCCATGCCGATCGCGGAATTTTTGCACGGCATGGCCACAGGGACTTTGACCAACTTCAAGGCGAAGCGCGGCTTTCAGATCGGACTGCGCGTCGTGGTGCCGCCGTTCCCGTATAACGACCCGAAAACGTTTGAAGCGAACTCGAAAGACCGCGTCGTTATTTTCCGCAAACCTAACTACGACGGCATTCATATCGAGGACGTCAAGCTTGTAAACGGAGAATGGCTGATTACCGGCCATACCGGCGTCGTGCTGATCGTGACCGGCGGCGGTATTTCAGTGAAGCAGGCGCAGGCGCAGGCCTACCAGCGCGTCCGCAACATCCTTATTCCAAACATGTACTACCGCAAGGATATTGGCGATCGCTGGTTCGAGGATCACGACAAACTGCATTCCTGGGGATACCTGCGCGAAAGCTAGTCTTGCCGGCGATTATGCGCGAGATCGCAGCCAGCTGCGCACGGTGCCGCGCGGCACCAGCTGCCAGGCGCGTTCGTGCAGGTAGTAGATGATAATTTTGACGACTGGTTCTATGGCCCCGATTGCGAAGGCCATGTGCGCCTCGCCCGTCACGAAAAAAACTATAAGCGCGGTCGTCACGGTGCCGGTAATGCGGTAGGTGATAGCCTTCAGGATGCTGCGCAGACGCGACTCCCGCATATCACTCGTAACGGTATCGATTTCAGTGCTCATAATGCTCTCCGTGCCGACAGCATGCGGGCACTTCACCCTACTCTACCGAAGCCTCATGCTGTCGAGTAAGAAATTTGTGCCGGCGGCTATTACAATAGCTCTCAGCAGACAGGATTCGATTTAGTAAAGCGTGTCGCAGACGAAAGGGCGTAAGCATGGCAAGAGATTCAAAACTGATGGACATGCTGACAGGCTACGCAGCCGCGCATCAGCATCCGGCCAACGTCGGCATCCACATGATCGGCATTCCCGCCATTATGTTCGGGGCGTTGATCGCGCTGAGCTGGGTTTCGATCGAATTCCGCAGCCTGAGCATTAACCTTGCCTGGCTGCTGGTCGCAGGCTTCTTTTTGTTTTACCTGACCCTGGACCTGCTGTTCGCGCTCGTGTTCCTGTTGCTGGCGGCAGTGATGACCGTGTTTGCAACACAGATCGGCCAACTCGACTTTGGCGTGTCTGCGACGACGGCGGCAGTGCTGTTTGTCGGCGGCTACGTGGCGCAGTTTATTGGCCACGCGATAGAGCGCTCAAAGCCGGTGCTCCTGAAACACCCGATTCAGGCGCAGCTGGCGGCACCATTCTTTACGATTGTCGAACTTTTTCAATTACTTGGCCTGCGCGATCAGCTGTTTAACGAGGTGGAACAGCGCCTCGCAAATGACAGCGCACAGGCGGACCACAGCCCGAATTAGCGCCGCACGGATTACCTCGCCAGATTGCTTTTACCGGCGCTGCTTCCTAAGCTCAGGCCATCGACCCCTACAGCGGAGCGAAATAATGAAATCAGTTTTCACCCTCATCCTGTTACTGTCTTGCAGCGCGGCAACGGCAGACGTTGAATTGCAGTTCAGTGATGGCACGGTTGGCATTGTTAATGACGGCCGCGTGTTATTTGGCGACGACAAAGGCAGCGTGCTTTTCGTGCCCGGCGAGGAAGGCATGATTATCATCAGCCACGAAGACCGTACGTGGATGCGGCTGAAGCCCGGCTTCGCAAATGCCGTTGCGGATCAAATGCAGGCACAGGTCGATGCGATGCTGGCAGGCATGCCGCCGGAGCAGCAGGCCATGGTGAGGCAGCAGATGGCCGGCATGATGCCGCCAAAACCGGAAGACATGCCGGAGATGCAGATTCGCAAGACCGGCAAGAGTGACGAGGTTGCCGGCTTCGATTGCGAGGAAGCCGAAATAACTTACGAAGATGGCAAGGTCGAAGAAGTGGTATGTGTTGCCACCGCCGATGAGCTCGATATCGGCGATGAAGATTTCGCAGCAATGATTAATGCCATGAAAGGCATGGCTGAGATTGCCTCCGTCGGCGGTGCGCAGGCACCGCAACTGGATTTCAGCAAACTTGACGGCATTCCCGTGCGGACGAGGGCGCGCGACAAGGGCGTCGACAATGAAATCGTAAGCTTAAGCACATCAAGCGTGGACCCAGGCAGACTCAAGGTCCCGGATGGTTATCGTGAAGCATCCGTCGAAGACATGATGGGCCAGTAGGCGCTAACACACGCAGAAACAGACGCCCGCCAAAATGCGGGCGTTTTTTTGTCTGCGATACAGACCACCGGGCAGCCTAAGGCCGAAAGCTGCTGGAGACGCAGCGATGGTTGGCATCAAAGTCCAGTACGCAGTCTGCGCGGGCCGGCAGCTCCCGCAGCGCAATGCGGGTGACGCGCTCGAAATGCAGAATGAATTCATCAAGTTCGCTGTCGCTCATGCCACGGCCGCTGCTGGCCCTTAGCTTTGTCTCCTGCACACCGCGCCACTGACGGATCAGGCCGAAATCCGGGACGCGCAGGAAACACAATGCATCGAGCTGCCGAAACAGCGCAGCGTAGTTTGTTTGCAACTGCCGGTTGACGTAGCGGCGCCACACTGCGTCCGCATCAGCGGCAGCTTCCAGTGCATTGAGTGGCGCCACCAGCATTTCATCGTCTTCAGGCGGCGTCCCGACGCACCAGCCTTCCAGCAGGATTGCCCGCGGGGCACCGGCAAACGCCTGGTGCTGCCCCGCGCGATCATCCATCGCTTTGTCAAAAACCGGCCACGCAGTGACGGTATCAGCTGACGCGGCACGCAGTTTCTCCAGGCACTCCTGCAGGGCCGCGCTGTCGTGCGTGCCCGGCGCGCCGCGTGTTGCCAGCAATGGATGCACATCACGTGCAAGTTGCTGCCGCACCGCGCGCGGCAGGTAGAAATCGTCGAGAGACAGCAACGCTACGTTTAGCTCACGACGCTCCAGCGTTTCGCGCAGGAAGCGAGCGAGCGTCGACTTGCCGGTGCCCTGCGCGCCGTTGATGCCAAGCACGAATGCCGGTTTTCTCATACAACGTTGCTCGAGCCAGCTCGCAAGCGCGGTGAAATGTTCGCGAATGCCTGCAAGCGCGGCCTCCGGCAGCTGCTCGCGCGCCATGAATGAGGCCAGCCACCCGTCTATTGGCGGGTGCGTGTCGCAGTCGTTTTCCATAGTGCGATTATGCCTGCAGCGCTGTTCCGTGCATCGATTCCAGGGCCCTCGCTCTGATAGTTATCTGGCGATCGGCAAAAGCGACGGTTTCCGGCCGATGCGCCACGACGATGCGAGTCATCGGCAGCTTGGCGAGCCGGGCGTTGACCGTGCGTTCACATGCCGGATCCATGTGACTCGTAAACTCATCGAGGAACAGAATATGCGGCTGGCGATACAGCGCTCTGGCAAGCAGCAGCCGCTGCCGCTCGCCGCCCGATAGTGCGGCGCCCATGTCACCGACCGGTGTGAAATAGCGCAGCGGCAGCAGCTCGATAACCTCGTCGAGGTTGGCAAGCCACGCGCAATGTCGACAGCGATCGATATCAGGCTGTGCGTCGAACAGTGTGATGTTGTCGAGCAGACTGCCGCTGAACAGCTGGTCGTCCTGCATGACCGCAGCGACCTGCCGCCGATAGCGTTGTATGCCGAAGCGCGCCAGTGCCTGGCCGTTGACGCGAACCGCGCCGTTTGTGGGTTGCCACAATCCCATCAGCAGTTTTACGAGTGTTGTCTTGCCTGCGCCGGAGGGACCGGTCAGCGCGATGTGCTCACCAGGTCGAATCGTGAGTGATACATCCTGCAGCAGGTAAGGCCCGTCGGAACCGTGGCGAAAACTGAGCGCTTGCGCTGCGAGCGTCGGTGGCGATTGTGTGCGCCGTTGCGCGAGCGGCTGCGGATCATCTGCTTCGGCGGGCGTGAAAACGATGTCGGCAAGGCGTTCGAGGTGCACGCGCGCAAGTCGCAACTCGAAGACGCGATCGATAAACGCAGCCGCCCTCTCGGTGAACAATGCGCGGTACGCGAGAAAGGCAACGAGCATGCCTATCGTCATGCTGCCATCGATTATCGCCGCGGCACCGAGCCAGATAACGACTATCAGCTGCACGCCGAACACACTGCTGTTGACACCAAGCTGCCAGACGCCAAGGCGTGCGGCACGCACATCTGCCCGGTTTGCGTTGACCGTGCTGCGCAGAAAGTTACTTTGTCGCTCTGCCTCGATGCCCGAGGTTTTGATCGCCACGACGCCGCGTAGTGATTCGAGAAACGAGTTCTCCCGCTGCGCTGCGGCTGCAAGTGCCTCCTGCGCGGCAGTATGCGTGGGTATGAACAGGGCCAGTCGCACGCAGAAGTAAACAAGGATCGAGGCGAGCACGAGCAACGCAAGCTGTGGCTGGTAGGCAAGCATGACCGCACAGGTAGAGACGGCCATGACCCCATCGACGAGCGCTTCGACGAGTTGACGCGTGAGCAACTGCTGCAGCACGCCGAGACTCGCGAACCGCGACTGGATGTCGCCGATCTGCCGGTATTCAAAGTAGCTTAGCGGCAATCGCAGCAGGTGACGGAACACGCGCGCGCTCCACTGCACGCTCAAGCGGCTGGCAACCGCAACGATGATCCATGCCCGACACATGCCAAGCAGGGCCTGCAAGAAAATGAGCAACAGAAACGCGAGCGCAAGAAGTTGCAGTAGTTCGCGGTCGCCGCGCAACACGACATCGTCGATGACAAGCTGGCTGTAGAACGGCAGCAGCAAGGCAAGGCACTGCAATGCCGCGGACAGCGACAGGACAACGAGCAAAGACCGACCCAGACCGCGTGATCCGCGATACAGGTCGAGCAGGCGCAGCCTGTCTGCCGAGCGTTTTCGCTTGAAGTCAGCAGCAGGCACGAGTTCGAGCGCGACACCGCTGAAGGCACCGTCGAGTTCGCGCCAGCGAACGCGGCGACGCCCGGCTGCGGGATCGACGATGAGCGCCCCTTGTCGAGTCATTTTTTCGAGAACGACAAAATGATCGAGCCGCCAGTGCAGGATGCAGGGCGTTTGCAGCTGGCGGATCTCGTCCAACTCGAGGCGTACCGGATGTGGTACGAGTCCCAGCGCAGCGGCAACCCGCAGCAGCTGGCGCAGCGTTGCTCCCCTGCCGCCATCGGCGTGGCGCTGGCGAAGCTCGCGCATGGATGCAGCACAACCATGACTCGTGGCGATCATCGCAATGCATGCGAGGCCGCATTCGGCCGCTTCACTTTGCAGAATGACCGGGACGCGCCGCCTGACGAAAAAACGCGGGTGCCGCAACATCAGGACCTGCCGGTACGCTGCAAAGGAGCAAGCAGCCATTCGTAGAGGTGGCGTCGCTCGCGCATTATCTCGGCGACAACGCTCATGCCCGCTGCAAATGCGAGCTCATCATCACCTGCCCTGATCGATTGCTCGGCCAGCGTAACGTCAACCCTGTAGCTGGCCTCGATCACGGGCACCGGAAATTGCCCCTCTCCCGGCAACAACGGTGATTGCGAGACGGCATCTATGCGGCCTCGAAGGACGCCAAATTTCTGATACGGAAATGCGTCAACCCGGACCCGGACATTGTCGCCAGGCGCCAGCAGGCCGCGGGCACGACTGGGCACCAGCAAGACCGCACGGAAACGAACGCTTGCAGGAATGATCGTCAGCGCCGGGACCATGGCTGTAACGCGATCACCGCGACGCACTTGCAGGCCGCTGACAACTCCGGCGGACGAAGCCTTAAGGGTAAACGCAGCCATGGCCTCTGCATCGGTAAGTGCGCGCGTCAGTTGATGTTGTCTTGTCTGTAAGTCGGCGAGTTCGTCCTGCTGACTCAGCAGCAGTTCGGCCCGCTCCGATCTTTGACTTTCCAGTGCGCCTTGCTGGCCTGTGATTTTGCTTAACAGAGAACTGCGGGCCAGCTGCTGCTGCAATTGCGCGATGCGCTGTTTTTCAAGGTCGCTCGCGGGCACATGGCCTTGGGCTGCAAGACTTGTCATGCGCTCAAGCTGCTGTGCACCAAGGGTTACGCTGGCGGCCTGCAGTTCCAGTTGCGATTGCAGTAACGCAAGCTCCTGATCTGCGTTGCGCAGTCGTGCATCCTGCCTCGCGCGCTGACCCTGGTGACGCGTATGGCGTCGTTCCAGCTGTTGCAGAACGACCGCTAACTCGGCCTGCAACGCGGCAATCACCCGGGCATCGGCGCTGGCGCCAGTCATGCGCCGCTCCGCCGAGATCAAGAGCAGTGGCGTGCCCTCTGCGACGACGTCGCCATTACCAACAAGAAGTTCGGCAACGGTTCCCTGGCGCGGCGCGAAAATTCGCACGGACCCTGCATCAGGTTCGAGGTAGCCGCGCACCTGTTCGCTGGCGGCGTAGGAGCCGTGAATCAGCAACGCAGTAATGGCTGCGATCACGAGAATGGCGGTCGTGGCAACAAGCCAGTGCGCAGGCGGGGGTACGTTCGAGCCGTAGCCGTAGCGCTGCAGCTCGCGAACCGACGCGAGCATTTCATGGCGGAACAGTTCAACCGCCATCGCCTACGCCCATTGCTGCTCATGTCGGCCTTGCAAAAGCCACATCGTGACACTCCCTGTCACCGCACTGCGCCGAATCACGCAGTGCAAAGACTAGACAGCACGGCGCCTCTGCGCGACCGGTGAAACCCGCGAAATCCCTGAGGATTGCGCCTTGCCAGGTCAGCAGCGGATACGGGTAGCGTTGCAGGGATCAGCGCCAGCGGTGTCGGCGCATGTCTGACAGGTTCAGTTCCTGGTATTTCGGCGACTAAACGAACATCGCCCCTGCCGGCTGTGCAGGCAGGGGCGATCGGATTCGCGCTTGTTCAGGATGTGCCAGCACCGCTGGCGACGTATTAGCTGGCGGTTGAATCACCGTCGGCTTCTTCGGCCGCGGGACGCACCGCATTCACGCGCAGGTAGTGCACGATCAGGCCTCCAGCAAGTGACATGACGCCGACGGCGAAATAGATACCCGAGCCAAAATCACGCTGATCGAGGTAGTACACGCCCGCAAAGAACAGCAGGCCCATCACGACGTAAGCCCAGGGAAGCGCTTTGTAGACTGGATCCGGCAACCACATATCGTCTCTTTCCGCTGTGTGAAAATCAGGTTGCCATTCTGCTGGCGACCCGGGATTTTTGCCATGAGCTGTGTCACATAGTCGCGAATTTGCGTGACGCTGTGATGACAGCGGGAAGTCCGCCAAACCCTGACAGGCATAGGGCACCGAGCGCTTGCGCTCCGCCCGCAAAATCGAATTAGCAGTACATAAAACATGACTATTAGTAATATAAACTTGACATCGTATTCATGTCAGGTTTATCTTACATCGCATCCTGATCCAGGCGATACGCGGAGGCCACCTCAGATGACTGCTGCCCTATCAAACTTGCTGCTGCCCGTCGCACTCTGGCTGGCGCTTTGCGCGACCGCTGCGATTCTTGTGCTGCGTCGTGCGCGGCCGCTGCCATTGCAGCACGAACAACGGTTTCTGTTGATCGGCATTGGTCTTACCGCGGTCGCGCCCTGCACCTACCTCGCATTGAGACTGCTGGCGGAGCAGCCCTCCCTGTTTGCCAGCGGCGTACAGCTTGGCGCGGCCGCATTGATGTTCGCCGCCGCCTATCACGCCCGGCAGCAGCGGCTTGATCCTGGCAGCCATACCAGCAGCTGGGTGTTCCAGCAGAAAAGCGCCATGGTGATGTTGCTGGCGCTGCTCATCCTGGCATTCAACTATTTCGGCACTGCCTGGTCACTCCCCGCCGACGAGGCCATAGGCGCTTTCATTGACTCGATCATTCTGCTCGTTGTTCTGCTGATCGTCGGCCATATTATGATCGCCGTGTTTCACACCCCGCTCGACGAACTGGACGCGCCTCGCGATGAACGAGACCGCTCAGTAGATCTCTACAGCATGCGCAACGCCTACTACGCGCTGACGGCAGGTTTTTTCACGGTGCCGGCGGTCATTATCGCCGGCCTGCCAACAGCGAAAGCCCTGAACCTGTGGTTTGCCCTGCTGATCTCTGCAGAGGTCATTTACTACAGCTCGATCATTGCCTACTACCAATTTGGCACGGACTAATGGGTAAGAAAAAAAGTTACGTTGCGAATCGGATTCGCGAGCTGCGTTTCCAGCACGGTGAGATGACGCAACAGGAACTCGCAACGAGAATTGGCGTCGCACGACAAACTGTCATCGCAATGGAACAGGGTCGCTTCTCACCGTCGCTGGAAAGCGCACTGCGGATCGCGCTGGCCTTCGAAACCACGGTAGACGAGATCTTCTCGCTGGAGGAACCCTAGCGCCGCGCTAGCCGGCCCGTGCCACAGCCATGTTCTCATCAGCGCGCACGGCGGCGTGTTTGCAGCAATTCCTGCCTTCCTGCTTCGCCTTGTACAACGCCGTGTCAGCAGCTTTAAACAATTGCGTGCCGTTGCTCATACTTGGTTCGAGCGTCGCCGTGCCGATGCTGACCGTGATCTTGCGCTGCGGCCAAATAGCATTCTGCACGGTACGCCGAACGCGTTCCGCCAACACTACGGCACCGGGTGCGCCGGTGTTCGGCATGATCACCACGAACTCTTCACCGCCGTAACGCGCTGCGGCATCGAATTCCCGCACGCCATCGCGAATCAGTTCGGCCGCCTGTTTTAACGCTACGTCACCGGCCTGGTGGCCGTAGTTGTCGTTGTAGGCTTTGAAATAATCAATATCAATGACCATCAACGACAGCTCCGTCATATTGCGGGACGCGCGCGAGTACTCTTCAGACAGGCGATTTTCCATGCCACGTCGGTTCAGCAGCATCGTCAACGGGTCGGTGACGGCTGCCACACGCAGGTTGGCGTGCGACTCTTCGATTTTCTTCCAGTAGTCTTCGAGATTGGCAACGTAATCTTCCTGCTCGAGGACAACGCGTTCCATCGACGACAGATTGCGGCGCAACTCGAGGTGTGCAACGACCATTCGCGACAGTGTGCGCAAACTGCTCTCCTGCTCGGCCGTTAGATGTCGCGGCTCCTTGTCGATCACGCACAGCGTGCCAACAGCGTCGCCCTCGGCAGTAACAAGCGGCGCACCCGCATAAAAACGAATGCCCGGCTCACCCGTTACCAGCGGGTTGCTTTGGAAACGCTCGTCGAGCGTCGCGTCCTCTATGACAAACACTTCGTCCGGTACACAGATCGCGTGGGCACAGAATGCCTGCTCGCGGGGCGTTTGTGCTGCGTCGAGGCCAACGCGAGATTTGAACCATTGGCGCTGATCATCAACGAGACTGATAAGCGCAATAGGTGATCTGCAAATTGCGGATGCCAGGCTCGTGATGTCGTCGTAGTCCTGCTCGGGCAAGGTGTCGAGCACGTTGTAGCTTTGCAACGCTGAGAGGCGCCGATCTTCACGATCCGGAATGGGTACAGTCATGTTCCTGCTCCTGACTTTCTTGCAGGATTTCCTGACAACTGTGCCGGCTTCTGCGAGAAAGAACTTTCTTTCCTGAGCATAACCACCGCCCTGAACATAACAGTGATCCAGATCACATCGACAGTATTCCCGGCGCATTTTCAGCAAAAAAACAGGCAGTAACGGGACTTTGCGCCGCGTTTACCCCGCTGCATGACCAGAACTGTGCGGCAGTTCCGTCCCGCCGCAAACCTCGAAAGAGCTGATTGAATGCGCCGATCAGGCGCTTTATCACACGAAAGACCACGGCCGTAACGGCGTTACTGTCTGGCCAGACGATATTCGCCAGTACCAGGACAGCTGACGCAGGGGCATTGGCAAAGAGGCGTGCGGCGCGGCGGCGCTGCCGCAAAGTCAGGCTGCTAGTGTGGGGAAGGAATAACCGGCGATGCCAGCGTGCGTGCGCCGTCAGGCACACATCCGCATTTATCATTTGCGCGCGCAAACGTGCCATGGCGAATGCGGCCGATCGATTTTGCCTCACACATCATCGTCGTGCCGGCCGGGCAAATTCTCGCGGTCGCTGTTCTCTCTTCAGGTGCTTGCGGGTTCTGGGCGCATGCTCCGAGCACAAGTGCAACAAGCAAAGTTGCGGCGATTCTCATCCACGTTGAAACTGTGATTGCTTGCCTCATCCCGGACTCCGTTATCGCGCGCTGCGGGCAGCCAGTATATCAAAGCCGGCTGTCCCCGCCGCGTGCGCCACACTGAAGGCTGACAATTGCGTGCCTGGCGGGATCTCGCTGGCGTACGAGCCATCAGCGATCTCGCGAGCATTGCAAGTGAGACCTGACAGGGCTTGCTCATGCCAGCCATCACGTGCAGAGCGGCGCCGACCAGCGTGCGCCACGGCCAGGAGTTTTCTACACGCGCTCTCGCTCACCGGCCTGCCTGCAACGGCGCGCAGGAGTCAGGCGTTTTTAAGGACTGCATCCATCGAAATGCTGGCATTCAACACCTTGGAAATCGGACAGCCTTCCTTGGCGCTGTTGGCAGCCGCTGCGAAAGCGGCAGCATCGGCACCCGGTACAGTGGCTTTTACATCAAGGTGCACCTTCGTAATCGCGAAGCCGCCATCGACCTGCTCAAGCGACACGGTCGCCTGCGTATCGATACTGTCTGCGGTGAAGCCGGCGTTGCCGAGGATCATCGACAGCGCCATCGAGAAACAGCCGGCGTGCGCTGCGGCGATCAGCTCTTCCGGGTTGGTGCCTTTGCCGTTTTCAAAGCGCGTGCCGAAAGAATATTGGGTTGCGTCCAACACGCCACTGTCGCTCGTGATCGTGCCTTTGCCTTTCTTGAGGTCGCCCTCCCAATGGGCGCTGGCTTTACGTTTCATGGTCTGTCCTTTGGTCAATTCAGAGTGATGGATAAAGGCCGGCTTGCGCGTGTCGGCGGTTCGCGGCATCTGTTGAGGGTCTAGACTCTCACAGATGACAGTTCACCTGTAAAGATCGATACATCCGGCAACATTCTTATACAGGATTACAGCGTGGCAGCGGATTCCTGCGGGTAAAGTTTGACCTTGCGCAGTAGTGCTGGTCTATTGCGGTGAACACTTTTCGGCAAGCGAAACCTCGGGACCGCACAGCAATGACAAAAATACTTGGCCTGTCAGGCAGCCTCCGCAAGAATTCGTTCAATACTGCCATTCTGCGCGCGGCCAAAACTGTGGCTGGCGACGACATCCGGATTGAAATTGCCACGCTGCATGGCATTCCGCTATACGACGGAGATCTGGAAGAGTCTGACGGCATTCCGGAGTCTGTCAGCGCACTGCGGGAACGCATCGCTGCGAGTGACGGCCTGTTGATCGCAACCCCCGAATACAATAATTGCATTCCCGGCGTACTGAAAAACGGCATCGACTGGTTATCGCGCCGACCGACGACTGACCCCCACGTGTTCAAAGGGTTGCCGGTCGCCGTGCTGGGCGCATCACCGGGCGGCTTCGGCACAATCCTGGCGCAGAACGCCCTGTTGCCGGTTCTCAGGACGCTGCAGGCCGAACCCTGGTTTGGCGGCCGCCTGCTGGTGTCGCAAGCCGGCACCAAGATCAAAGACGGCGAACTTGCTGACGACCAGACGCGCAGCCAGGTCGCCGCTTTTGTGCAGGGCTTCGCCGCGTTTATTGCGCAACGCCGCTGATCACTGCGCCAGGCTTGCGCGGGTACTCAGCGTCCTGACCGGCAGACGGATGAACCTCCGGGAGTAATGCTTATGAAATTTCACAGAACGGTCTGCATCACCTTATTCCTGGTTTTTTCTCAAGCCGCAGCGCATGCGGCCGTATCGGCGGAAGAATCGTTCGCCGAAAAAGTTTTACAGGGCATGACGCTGTGGCAAGTTCCCGGCATGGCTGTCGCCGTAATCGAAAACGGCGAAACCGTGTTTCAGCAGGGCTTTGGCGCGGTCACGCCGGGCGGTGCCAACGTTGATATACACACCCTGTTTGCCAATGCGTCCACCACCAAGGCCATGGTGGTGGCCGGCCTGCTGATGCTCGCTGACGAAGAGCGCCTTACGCTCGATGACCCGGTGATACGCCATCTGCCGGAACTGCATTTTCATCCGGGGATCCATTCAGGCGCGGTGACGATTCGCGATTTGTTGGCGCATCGGACGGGACTGCCAGGCACGGATGACTGGACTTTCCACCAGCGCTTCCCGCTGGCAGAACAGATCCGCCGCATGCCAACCGTTGCCCCGGAAGCTGGTCCGCGCGAACGCCTGATTTACCAGAACACAATGTACGAACTGGCCGGCCTTATCATCGAACGGGTGTCCGGTAAACCCTGGCACGAGTTTCTTAAAGAGCGCCTGTGGCAGCCGCTTGGCATGCAGGAAACCTACGGCAGGCGTGGCGACATTCCGCGCGCGAAGAAACACGTTCTCGCTCACTCCCTGCGCAGCGACAAAGTGCAGTCGGTACCGTTCGACCTGCTCGCCGAGGATGCCGATGCCGCCGGGTCCGCGTGGTCTTCGATTCACGACATGACGCTATGGGCAAGTTTTCTGTTGAATGGCGGAGTGACTGCCTCTGGTGGACGGCTTGTTTCCGAAGCTGGCATGGCGCAGATGTTCGAACCGCAGCAGCTGTCCAACGAAGATGACTTCTACCCGACTGTCGCCCTGACAAAACCGCAGTGGCGCACCTACGCGCTTGGCTGGTTCCAGCAGGACTTTGCCGGGCGCCGCATCGATTTTCACACGGGCAGCCTTGATGGCCTGACGGCAATCATCGGACTCGATCGGGCCGCAAAGCGCGCCGTCGTTGTCATGCAGAACATGGGCCGTGCCGAGTTGCGGCACGCCTTGCTGTGGGAAACGATGGACCGCTCGCCCGCGGACGAACGCCGCGACTGGTTGCGGGAGGTGTTTGACTTATACACGGCCCGCACAGCGGAGGGCGATGCAGAATGGCAGGCCATCGCAGAAGGCCGGCTTGTCAACACCCGCCCGTCATTGCCGCTCACCGACTATCTGGGCAAGTACACGAACGACTACTTCGGTGAGATCGAGTTTGCTGCGGAAAGCGCTGGCAGCAATGCCGGCGTTCCGGTTCCCGCACGCCCGGAGCATCGCGGGCCGGTATTGCGTGGCGGCATGTATGAGTACGAAGCATCGCACTGGCACCTCGACACGTTTCTCGTTGACTACCAGAACTGGCGCCACGGCACGTTCGCAGAATTCCAGATCGGTCCGGACGGCAAAATTGCGACGCTGACGGTATTCGGTCACGTATTTGAAAAGCTGGACTAGCAGGCACGCGATGCGCTGCTAGAATACTTGGCCACAATCGAAGTCAATGTGAGTTTCCGATGGCAACCGGCTGGGCCCGTGACGGGGCCGTACAGGATCAGATAGATGCCAGCGTTGAAGACGCGGTAAAACGCGCGCGCAGCGAGCTGCCGCGCGGGAACTCGCGCGAGCGCTGCGAAGAATGCGACGCGCCAATTCCGGAGGCACGACGCAAGGCAATTCAGGGCGTCCGCCTGTGTGTTGCGTGCCAGCAGGGGCAGGACCAGCAGAACAAATCTGCTGGCAGCTACAACCGGCGCGGCAGCAAGGACAGCCAGCTGCGCTAGCGCTCAGCGTAAGTTACCTGCCGGTGCTGCGTAAGGTGAAGCAGCAACGGTGTAAACACCGGGAGCAGGATTGTTGAGCGTAACGATTTCTGCTGTACCCGGTGCATTGCCGGAAGAGCCGGCAACGCCGCCGCTGGGGTCGTAGACCTGCACGTCCCAGTCATCGGCACCGACGGGCTGCAGGGTTATTGTGACGATGTAGTTGCTCAGTCCCGCATTGTCGATAGTCAGTAAGAAGTTGTCGCAAGCAGGATCACTGGCACCGCTGCAGGTTGCAGATGCGGTCGGCAACTTACCCACTGCGCCATCCCATTCGGGACTTGAGGCAGGAGCTGCGAGCCCGGCCATAGTGCTCAGTACCCGAGGCGCAGTTCGCGCTGGTCACACGCCGGCACAACAAGCGTTGCACCGCCACGGCGGAGACTAGTTTCCTGCAGTTCGCCGGCCCAGGTGAATGCCCGGAGTGGCAGACGTACGAAACTGGCGGGCCGCGACCCGCACCAGGAATACGTCGGTCTTGCCGCGCTTCTCAAGCTTGCCAAGCCCGTCAATTTGTAATGTCACTTCCTTGTTGAAGAAGCCGGCGGTAGCCATGCCGCCGCCCTGCAGCGCCGCCACGGCAAAGACAGTTTCAACGCCATCGCCCGCGGCGGTCATAACCTCTTTGTACTCACCTTGCATATCAAAGGTCAGCACAAAACCATCCGGATTGCCCACGCCGTGAGACTTCAGCACCCGGGCCTCGTCGGCTATCGATATCTCGACATCGCCCTGGAAATGCCCGGACAACAGAAGCTCGCCGCTTGTCGTGATCGCAAGATCAAAAGACTCGTCAACCTGCTCGCCGCCAATGCGCCGCTGCCACAGCTGCCGCCCCTGGGAATCGAACTTGAGCAGGAAAACATCGGCGCTACCGGCACTTCTCAAGGTAGATCGATTCGGCAGTTCGATTTCATCCAGGAAATTTCCTGACAGGTATAAAGCGCCTTGCTCATCGCTGACGAGACCACTGACATAGTCACGATTGGAGCCTGCCAGCTGGCGCGTCCAGCGAAGTGTGCCGTCGGCGTCAAAGGCGATCAGGAAGCCGTCGGCACCGTGCGTCGCGGTCATCTTGCCGGTGCGGCGCCCGACAAGCGCCGTGTCCTCGAAGGTTCCCGCGATATAGATGCTGCCGTCCGCTCCGGCGACGACACGGCTCGCTTCATCGCGACCTTTACCACCGAAACTTTGCGCCCACTGAATGTTGCCGTTGCCGTCAAGTCGAAACACGAAAGCATCGCGCCCGCCGGCGCTTATGATTTCCCGGGTTGCGCCGGCTGACTCGTAGGTGATCGTTTCCTGAAAATTGCCGGCCAGCAGGATCTCGCCGCCGGGCGTAATAGCGAGCGCGTTGCCGTTGTCAGCAAAACTGCCGCCGAACTTGCGCGACCAGACTTCCTCACCTTTCTTGTTCATACGAATCAGAAAGATGTCTGCGCTGCCGCTCGACTGCAGTGATCCGGATTTGCCAGGACCAAGCGAGTTCAGGAAATACCCGGTAACCAGGATGTCGCCATCAGGAAAGGCCGCAATGGCGCGCGGCTGATCACTGATATCAGCACCGAACTGGACCGCGGTTTCGAGAGTGCCATCGGCACTAAAGCAGGCAACGTAAATATCCTGAATGGCGTCTGCATGCAGCGTGACCAGGCGTTCATCTGCGCCAAACTGGGCGTCGTTCGTGAACGTGCCCGTCGCACAGAGTCGCCGATCGCTGGTTTCAACCAGGTCAAAAACCACCTCGGGACCGAGGCCGCCTATTTGTGCCATCCAGCTGTCGGCGCTGGCAGTGACGGTGACGTGAAAAACAGCCATGACCGCAGACACGCACAAAACATCCCTTAACTTGCGAAATCGCATGTAC
>JBATFU010000063.1:0-20833 GCA_049665065.1 Woeseia sp.
ATTCAGCAGGTGACCTCAGCCGCCATCATTGGCGGCCTGCTCGCCATCATCGTCCTGTACGGCTTTCTCCGTGATTCCCGGGCGACCGCGATCATTGCGATCTCCATCCCGGTGTCGGTGATCGGTACTTTTCTTTTGATGTATTCGAACGATGTCTCGTTGAACATCATGTCGCTTGGCGGCATCGCGCTGGCGGTCGGCATGCTGGTCGATAACGCGATCGTGGTGCTTGAAAATATCGTGCGCAAGCGGGAGCAGGGCCTGGCGCTGCAGGACGCGGCGCAATCAGGCACATCCGAAGTGGCAACGGCGGTTACCGCATCGACGCTTACCACCATTGCCGTATTCTTTCCCATGGTTTTCGTCACCGGCATTGCCGGCCAGCTGTTTCGCGACCAGGCGCTGACGGTAACGTACGCGCTGTTGTTTTCCCTGCTCGTCGCACTGACCCTGATCCCGATGCTCGCCGCCCTGACGCCGAGGGCACGCTACGGTGACCCGTCTGCTGACAAGCCGCCGGGCCGCTTCACGCGCGGCGTCATCGTCGCAATTTTTGGAATGGGATTCGCGGTCCGCATGATCGGCCGCGCGCTGCGCGTACTGCTATGGATCCCCAGCACGATAATTGACAAGACTTACCGGACGACGGCTGCGGTCTACCGCTCGCTGCTCGACTGGTCGCTGGCGCATCGTGCATTGATCCTCATCGGTGCACTGCTGATTTTTACGGGCACGATGGCTTTGATTCCGCGTCTCGGCAGCGAGCTGATTCCGCAACTCTCGCAGGGCGAGTTTACCTTGAGCCTGCGTCTGCGCCCGGGATCTCCGCTGGATGACACGGATCGCGCAATCCTGGTCGCACAGCGCGCGGCTGCAGCCATCGATGATATTGAGCTGACCTACTCCGTCGCCGGCACCGGCAATCGCCTTGATGCGAATCCCGTCGATGCCGGCGAACACAGTGGCTCACTAAACGTCACGATGAAAAAAGGCGCAGGACGCGCTGCCGAAGATCGGGCGATGGCGACAATGCGCAGCGCTGTCGCAAAGATCCCTGGCGCCCAATACGAATTCAGCCGGCCGTCGCTGATCAGCTTCGAGAGTCCGTTGCAAATAGAGATTGCGGGCTTTGACCTGGATGCGCTTGCCAGCGTCAGCGAACAGCTGGTTCGTGAACTCGACAATGCGGAACGCTTCACCGACGTGCGCACGACGTTTGAGCAGGGCAATCCGGAAATACAGATCGAGTTCGACCAGGAGCGCGCGGCGCGGCTTGGTCTTGCCGTTCGCGATGTGGCGAATATCGTCGTTACGAACGTGCGTGGTGAGGTGGCTACGCGCTACACCTGGCGTGACAAGAAAATTGACGTACTTGTAAAAAGCGTTGACAGCCAGGACAGCAGTATCGAGGAAATTCGCGGGCTGATTATTAATCCGTCAGCGGCGCGCCCGGTCACGCTGGACTCAGTTGCGACGATTACCATTGCGCAGGGCCCGGCAGAAATACGGCGAGTTGCACAGGAGCGAGTAGCCGTTGTCAGCGCCAATCTCGCGTACGGAGACCTTGGCGCAGCGGCAGCGGAGGCGCGCGCGATCATGGCGCGCATTCCGACGCCCCCCGGCATCCTGGTCAGCGTCTCCGGCCAGAACGAGGAGATGGAAGAGTCGTTTACGTCGATGAAGTTTGCGCTGGCACTGGCAGTCTTTCTCGTCTACCTTGTCATGGCATCGCAGTTCGAATCGCTGATCCACCCACTCGTCATCATGTTCACGATTCCACTGGCGCTCGTTGGCGCCGTGCTTGCCCTGCTCGTTACCGGCACAACGCTGAACGTGGTCGCGTTTATTGGCGTGATCATGCTTGCAGGTATCGTGGTTAATAACGCGATCGTGCTCGTGGATCTTATTAACCAGTTGCGCCTGCAGGGTATGGAGCGTATCGAGGCTATCCGCGAGGCGGGCCGGACCCGACTGCGGCCGATCTTGATGACAACCCTGACGACGGCGCTCGGCTTGCTGCCGATGGCACTTGGATTCGGCGAGGGCGCAGAAATTCGCGCACCGATGGCCATCACCGTGATCGGCGGACTGCTGACCTCAACACTGCTGACGCTGGTTGTAATTCCGGTGGTTTATTCGCTGCTCGACCGGAAGCGCGTCGTTGCTACGGATACCGCGCTCGCCGCGCACCGCAACTAGTGCCATGAAACATACTGAGCTAGCGCTGCGCCGCCCGATTACCACCATCATGGTGTTCGTTGCGCTGGCGCTGACCGGCATTATCGCGTCGCGGTTACTCCCCCTTGAAAAATTTCCTGATATCGCGTTCCCAGGCATTTTCGTCCAGGTTCCCTACGACGCGTCCAGCCCGGAAGAAATCGAACGGCTGATCACGCGACCGATCGAAGAGGCGCTGGCAACGCTGTCCGGTGTGGAGCGCATGCAATCGGTCTCTGCGGAAAATTCCGCGCAAATCTTCATGCGCTTCGGCTGGGACGTGCCGATGGGCGCAAAGGGCATCGAGGCGCGTGCCAAGGTCGATGGGGTCAGGCACCTGTTGCCCGCTGATGTGCGGCGCATTTTCATATTTACAGGCTCATTGGGTGATCAGCCGGTTCTTGAGCTGCGTATTTCGAGCGATCGCGACCTGTCGGACAGCTACGAGATGCTCGACCGCATTCTCAAACGACGCATCGAGCGGGTCGAGGGCGTTGCGAAAGTCGAACTGCGCGGCGTCGATCCGCGCGAGGTACGCATCCTGCTGAAATCGGATCGTATAGCGGCACACAATGTCGACCTCGAGGAATTACAAAGACGCCTGCAGCAGAGCAATTTCGCGGTAAGCGCCGGCCACATCACGGACTCTGGCCTGCGCTTTGCCGTGCGACCGAGTGGTGAGTTCAAGTCGGTCGATGAAATTGCTGATCTTGTCATTAATGATTCGGGCCTCCGCTTGCGCGACGTCGCGGAGGTAGCCCTGCAGAGCCCGGAGCGCGATTACGGACGCCATCTCGACGGCGAATACGCGATCGGCGTTTCGATCAGCAAAGCGACCGGCTCGAACATGGTCGAGGTCACGGATCGCATCATGGAAGAGGTGCGGCTGATCGGCGAACTGCCGCAGATGCAGGGCATCAATATTTTCGATCTCGACAACCAGGGCGACAGCGTGCGCAAGTCGCTGCGCGACCTGCTGAACGCCGGTCTGATCGGCGCACTGCTGGCGATCGTGGTGCTGTACCTGTTCCTGCGCCAGCTTTCGACGACCCTTATCGTCACCGCCGCGGTGCCATTCTCTTTGACGATCACGCTGGGCGCCATGTACTTCGCGGGCCTTACGCTCAATATCCTGTCCATGATGGGCCTGATGCTGGCTGTAGGCATGCTCGTTGATAACGCCGTAGTCGTCACGGAGAGCATTTTTCGCTATCGCAGCCAGAATCCCGATGAGCCTTACAAGGCCACAATTGCCGGTGTTCGCGAAGTGGGTCTCGCGGTAATTGCCGGCACGGCGACAACGGTAATCGTGTTCCTGCCCATCATGTTTGGCGTAAAGACCAATATCACCGTGTTCCTGACGCACGTGGCGGTGACAATTATCGTAGCCCTGATCGCGTCACTGCTGATCGCGCAGACGCTCGTGCCCATGCTGGCGGCGCGCGTCGCGTTACCCGCCTCTGCAAGTGGTGGTGTGCTGATGCAGAAACTGGCCGCGCGCTATGAACGCAGCCTGCGCTGGGTACTCGGACATCCGAAGTCGACCTTCGGCGGCATTGTCCTGATTTGTGTAATCGGCGTGTTGCCGCTGATCCCTGCGCTGAATCTCGTCAAGTTCGACACGTTTCCGCAAGACGTCGGGCGACGGCTGTTTATGTCCTACCACATTGAGGGTCAGCATCCTCTGGAACAGGTAGAAGGGGCGGTCAACGAGATTGAAGGCTACCTGTTTGCGAACAAGCAGGAATTCAATATCCGTTCCGTCTACAGCTATTTCGATAAGGGTGAAGCATCCTCCGTCCTGTTATTGACTGAAGAGGATGAAGCAACGCTATCGACTACGGAAGTGATTGAAAAAATTGAAGAAAATCTTCCCCAGCTGGCAATCGGCGCTCCCAGCTTCAGCTTTGACCAGCAGGGTGGTGGCGAGGGCTTCAGCCTGCAGCTCAGCGGCGACTCAACGACCCGACTGAACGAACTTGGCGTTGAGGTCGCCCGTCTGATCGCGCGCGTGCCCGGACTGACCGATATTCGCTCCGACGCCCAGAACGGAGAGCGCGAAGTGCAGGTCTCCATCGATCGGGTGCGGGCTGCAACGCTCGGACTAACGGCGCAGTCTGTCGCCAGTTCGATTGCCACGGCAATGCGTGGCCAGAACCTGCGCGAATTTCGCGATGACAACGGCGAAATCAAAGTCAGACTGGCGTTTCGTGACAGTGACAAACAAACGGTAGAGCAGCTCGGCCTGCTGCCAATCTTCACGCCGGGCGGTCAGCGGATCAGCCTGAGTACCATTGCAAGCTTTCAGCCGGGCCGCTCGCCTGAAACGATCCGTCGTACCGATCGGCGTACGTCTGTGGTACTGACGGCAAACCTTGACGACGATGTGTCGCTGGACACGGTGCGCCCGGCCGTCGAGCGACTGATGGAAGAGTTCACGCTGCCGCCGGGCTATAGCTGGAAATTCGGTCAGGGCTTTGACACGGCGGATGAGACCCAGGCAATGATGGCGCAAAACACCTTGCTCGGCATTGCCTGCATCTTTTTGGTGATGGCAGCCCTGTTCGAATCGCTGTTGTTTCCGTTCGCGATTATTCTCGGTTCGATCGTTTTTTCAGTGATCGGGGTATTCCTGTTCTTTGCCGTTACGGACACCACGTTTTCGTTCATGGCGTCAATCGGCATCCTCATTTTGATTGGCGTTGTTGTAAACAACGGCATTGTGCTTGTCGATCACATCAACAACCTGAGGCGTGAGGGCCTGCCGCGCAACGAGGCAATTGTGCTTGGCGGTCGTGACCGTTTGCGGCCTATCCTGATGACCGTGGCCACGACCATCGTTGGCTTGCTGCCGCTCGCGGTCGGCACGACCCAGATCGGCGGTGACGGGCCACCGTATTACCCGATGGCGCGCGCGATCATCGGCGGCCTCGCCTTTTCTACGGTTGTGTCGCTTCTTGTCGTACCGTCGTTCTATGCATCCTTCGACACGCTGGCCAACTGGGGCCGGCGCGTCATGCGTGAGGTTCGCCTGAGGCGCGCAAGCCAGTCCGCATAAGCCGCAGCAAGGGCAAGGCCAGCACCCACAATAGTCCGAAGCCTGCGCCGCCACCGTGTTCAACAACAACAATATTGTCGACGTACGGCTCATCGCGGCGGAAGTCTTCGAGCGGCAGGTATGACAGTTCCGAGCTGTCGTCCGGGCCGAATTCCGCCAGGAAAGTGCCGTCGATCGCGTCGTAGAGTTCGATCAGCAGATCGTAATTGCCGGCCGGATAGCCGCTCTCGAGCTCTGTAACGACTACGTATTCATCGTCAGCCGTGGCGCCGCTGATAATGAAATCGTCAGTTATCGCGTATTCATTCCAGGGACCGCCTTCAAAGCTCAGCAATACAACTGCGTAGACGGCAACATCATCGAACACCGTGTCCGCGTCGAATAGCAGATCGATGCCGTAGTAATAGCCGTCATAGTCGTCATCGCCGAACAGAATGACATCCGCATCGTAGAACCAGAAATCGTTGCTGCCGAACTTGCTGCTGCCTGCGGCAGACTTGCTGCTGCGTGCAGTGCGCGTGCCGCCGGTCTGCAGCTCAGCATATTCGTGCTGCACTGCGGGACCCCTGGTGCCATCTCGACCACCGCGGGCAATCTGCTTGACGATCGAAACTCTGGCTGCCGAATTCGTCGGTGACGCGTTTTCCGCCAGCGCGGGCGCCACTCCAAGCAGCACAGTGCCAATGGCCGCCGCCAGGATGATCAGGCCTTGCAGGTTTCGGGTTGGGTTCGCCGCGTTCATATCGATACTCCTGTCGCACAAGAATGAAGCCTGTAGCGATTGAAGCGCAGTCGGCATGAACCGAGGCTGAATCAGACGGCAAGGCACGCGGCGAAACTGAACGCCGGCTGAATCGACAGGTCAGCTACGCTGCGATCTCTGCGGCACCGGGATTGCAGCTGGATGCGGCGGGCGAACGCCGCGACGAAGAAAATGCGACAAAAAAAGCGCTGCCCGGTAACACCGGACAGCACCATGACAGTTATCGCGCGGCTATTGCAGCGACGGATCGTCCGCTTTGCAGCGCTATTATTGTTTGTCGACCATCATGCTGGCGAGGCTGGTCACTCGCATTGCGATGTCGTTAATGACCGCGGCAGCCTTCTCGATCTCGCCGTTCACGTCAGCATAGTTTCTTTGCTCGATCGCCTCGCGCACGCCCGGCAGCGTCTTGACGCCGTACCCCGTGTAGAAACCGGGTGCGTAGATGTGGTGTCGATACCAGGGCCGACCGCTCAGGCCCGCTTCACGCGTTAACAAACGTTCACTGGTGTAGAGCAACTCGTTGATCGTGCGCGACGGTTTGGCCCCCGCCTGCAAAGCCGCGCCATAGCCAGTGGCTGCGCCCTGCAGTTCTTGCAACGCGTTTTGCAGCGGCGCGAAATTGAAATACGGCACGGCCTCTTCTGCCGGCGGCGGTCCGAGCGCTTTGCGGGGGTCGAGCGCCAGTTTGTACAGGCCGTCCTGCAAATAGCGATTTTGCGTCTCGGTTTGTTCGCGCATGTCCTGCGCGAGTTTCTCGATTTCTTCAACGTAGCTCGCGACGTTATCCGCAAAGCCCTCGAACTCGAACGGCAGCAACGGCGCATTGGCGAGCCGCAGCGTCGCCCGACCGGCAACTTCCGCTAGCGCAACGCCGTACTTGAGGCCGGGGTCACGCCACGTCGTAAAATGTTTCTCGGTGTCATACAGCGTGTGGTAACTGCCGTCGCTGCCTTCACCGCCAAATCCTAAGTTTGCCGAGGCGATACCGAGGTGCTGCAGGAACGGCGTGTAATCGGAGCCGGACCCCATCGGGTAGATGCGCAAAGTCTCTCGCTTGGCTTCTGCACGTTCCTTGTCGTTGCTCGCGGAGGTTGCCATTTGTGCCTGCCGACGTGCCTTTACAGTGGCGCCGGTCTGCGGATCGATAACGTCTGCGGTAACCCCATCGAAAAATCGCTCAAGAGTATGGCTGCCGCCGATGTTAACGAAGCCACGGCTGTTGCCATCGGTGTTCAGGTAGGCGACCGCATGCTGCCGCAGTTCCGCCGCATGGTGCTCAGCCCATTCGGTAGAACCGATCAGGCCTGGCTCCTCGGCATCCCAGGCGGCATAGATGATCGTTCGCGCCGGTCGCTCGCCTCCCTTGGCCAGCAGGCCGATGGATTTTGCTTCGGACAGCAGCGCGACCATGCCCGAAATCGGATCGGCAGCACCGTGATTCCAGCCGTCGTGATGGTTGCCGCGAATGACCCATTGATCCGGCGTCGTGCTGCCTTCGAGGCGGGCAATGACGTTATAAGCCGTCACCATGTCCCAGCTGAATTCCAGCTTCATGCGCACGCGCGCGGGGCCAGGTCCGAAGTGATAGGTAATGGGCAATGCGCCGCGCCACTCGACCGGCACGGCCTCGCCGCCCATCGCAGCGAGCAGGGGCAAGGCATCGCGCTGCGAAATCGGCAATACCGGAATGCGCGTCAGCGTTGTCGCCTCTGCAAGCGAAAGACGTTCCGCTTGCGCCGTTGCGCCGCGTCCGGGCGTCAGGACGTCGCCGGGATAGGTCGGCATGTCCATGACGGAACCCCGCTGTACGCCGCTCTCGTGTTTGAACGGGCCGTCGGGATAAACGTCACCCTGCGCATAGCCGTCATCCGCCGGGTCCGAATAAATGATGGTGGCGATCGCACCTTTTTCAGCCGCCAGTTTCGGTTTGATGCCGCGCCAGGAACGGCCGTACTTGGCAATCGCAATCTTGCCTTTTACGTCGATACCCTGCCGCTCCAGCAACTCGTAATCCTCCGGGATGCCGTAGTTCACGAACACGAGCTCGCCCTCAACTTCGCCATCGATGGAGAAGGCGTTGTACGGCGGCAGCAGCTCATCGCGCACGGCGGTGCTGGGGTCTTCTGGCAGAGTGTCCTCGGTCAGGCTTGCGACAAAGCGCGTTGGTGCGACGAGCAGAAGCTCGCGCGTCACGGGTGTCGGCAACATTATTCTGTACTCGGCAATGTCGACGTCGTAGCCCCAGGACTTGAAAAGTCGGGCAATGTAGTCGGCATTCTGCTTGCCGGCTTGCGAGCCGACGTGATGTGGCCTGGCCGACAGGCGCTTCATCCATTCCTGCTGATCGGCGGCGTCCAGGTTTGCGACGAAGCGCGCTTCGAGCTGCCGCTGAGCCGCGCTGCCGGCGGCGTCGAATCCCAGTAATTCATCAGCAATCGCCGGACAAGCTACAACCACTGCGGCGCACATAAGTAAAACAAAACGCATTTTCTTCCCTCACTTTGGTCGCCGTTGCGGCGATGATGACCGTCAATGACGAGTTAACGGTTTTCTTTTTGACCCCCAGACGTTTACATCCATGCCCGCCGGGTTACCTGTGTGACGCTCTCAAGCTAATCGGCAAAGGCTACGCGCTCACGGAAAACGCGAATGACAGCGAGAATCTTTTCGCGATTCTCAGGGCCCATACGAATCAGCAACTTTTGACCGCTGGACAGTGCCGCAAGGTTTTCATCGGCATACTCGTATAGAACGTTTGGTCGGATGAGGGTAATTTCGGTGCCCGGTTCCGGCGTCGCAAGCAAATGATCCAGCACTTCCACGAGTCGATCGTTGAAATAGGCGTTCGGGTAACCGAGGCCCTCGTAGGCTTTCTGGAACAAGGGGTAGTAACGGCGATACAGCTCGACCATCTGAGCGATGTCCACGGACTGCAGTTGCGTGACGAGCGCGTCATAGCGCTCGTAGTTGTCGCGGCCCAGCAAGAATTCGCCGCTGTCATCCTGACCGATCGCGGCGAAATCCGTATCCAGCGGTTTAACCGGACGAATGCGCTCGGCAATCTGGGGTCGCGGCAGGTTGTCTATCGTTGCAACGATGCGTTCGATCAGCGCCTGATTAACGAGCAACACCGCGATGTCAGGGCTGAACACCTGGCCGATTTCGATGCGCAGGTAGTCGTCGCTCGCGTTCAGGTCCGGCAACGGCTGCACGTTCGGTTTATCGTCGAGCGGCGCGACCGGCACCGGAAAACGCGGGCCGCTCGCAGCAGGCTCGACGGTTTCACGAATAGCGGGTTCGACAGGCGGCGGCTCCTGGCGGTCGTCCTGCTGCAGCCACCAGTAGGCAAGGCCGCCGGCGATCGCCAGCAGCAATATGACCCAAAATGCATCTTTTCCCTTCATGCGACCGTTCCCGCGCAACCCGGCAATATGGTAACTCGCGGGATCGCACGAGAGTTCGCCTTTTTCCTGATGCCGCCGCGGGCACTGGCGCCGGGCGGCGCGGCCCCGGCCCTCACGGCCAGTGCCAAAGAGACCGGGCGATTGCCCGTGAAAGGTTTCACGGGCAACGGCGCCGACTCCTTTGCTACAATAGCCAGCCCGCCTTCCGCGGCACATTTTTTTCGCTCCAGGAGCAGGTATGGCTCAGCCAGCACAGATCGTTGACGTCGACATTCACCTTGCACATCTTGCCAAGATGCGTTCGGCAGGTGGCCGCGCGCTGACCCATGGTCTGGATGACGACACTGTTCGCCAGTTCCTGCGCGCCGATACGAAACTCGCGCGCGCGATTGAACGCGCTTATGCCGTATTCGAGGAATTGAAGATTACGGAGCCCGACCTGATCGCCGCGGATGAAGCGGCACAAATGACAACAACGCAGCACGGCATCATTAATTTTTATGCCAGCGACGCGGTCAACCCGTACGTGGCTGCGGCAGCACAGGGCCCCTGGATTATTTCTCTGAAAGGCGCCGTCATTTACGACTGCGGCGGTTACGGCATGCTGGGCTTTGGCCACGTGCCCGACAAAGTGCTCGCCGCAATGAACGGACCGCACGTGATGGCCAACATCATGACGCCAAACGTCAGCCAAATGCGTTTCGTCCGGCGGCTAAACGCTGAACTCGGCCACACTCGCCCTGATGGCAATCCATTCGAACGCTTCCTGTGCCTTAACAGCGGCTCGGAAGCCGTGACGGTTGCGTCGCGGATTGCTGATGTCAACGCGAAAGAATTGACGGATCCGGGCGCCCGCTATGCGGGTCGCCAAATCCAGGGCCTGACGTTGAAGGGCAGTTTTCACGGACGCACGGATCGGCCGGCCCGCTTTTCCGATTCATCAATCCGCAATTACCGCAAGCACCTTGCGTCGTTCCAGGACGATGGCTACCTGCTGACGGTCACGCCGAACAGCATTGACGAACTTGAAGCAGTGTTCGCCGCCGCAGAAGACGACAACGTTTTCATCGAGGCGTTCTTTATGGAACCCGTGATGGGTGAAGGCAATCCCGGCATGGCGATTACGCCGGAATTCTATAAACGCGCACGGGAACTGACGGCAGCGCACGGCACGATGTTCATGGTCGATTCGATTCAGGCCGGGCTGCGCGCAAACGGGGTTTTATCGATCGTCGATTATCCGGGTTTCCGCCACCTGCCGCCGCCGGACATGGAAACCTACTCGAAGGCCCTCAATGCAGGCCAGTATCCGTTGTCAGTACTCGGCCTCGCCGGGCGCGCCGCAACGCTTTATCGCCAGGGCGTGTACGGCAACACGATGACGAGCAATCCGCGGGCTCTGGACGTTGCAGTCGCCGTGCTCGACGAAATTACGCCGGAGGTTCGCGAGAATATTCGGGCGCGTGGCGCGCAGATGCTGGCGGGTCTTGCGAAACTGCGGGACGAACTCGGTGATGCCATTACCCGGGTGCAGGGTACCGGGCTCCTGCTCAGCTGCGAACTGCACCCTCGCTACAAGTGCTACGGCGCGAACAGCACGGAAGAGTACCTGCGCAAAAAAGGACTCGGCGTGATCCATGGCGGCAAGAACTCGCTGCGCTATACGCCGTCGTTCCTTATCAGCGGCGCGGAAGTTGACCTCGTGGTTGCATTGACCCGGGATGCCCTGATCAACGGCCCTGTCGGCAGCTAGTCGGTACGCTCCTGTTGCAGCAAGAATTGCGCCGGCTCACGCCGGCGCGGTTTTTTTTGGTGTTCCGGTTGATGGAACTCGACGGTGTGGTAAGGGTCTGCTGCAGTGAATTCTCTTTTATCACTTTCAAATGAATTGGTTTTCAGTGTAATGGCCCTGCGGTATGCTTCGGCCTCGCATTCGGCACGTACACAAACAGAATAATTGCCGCACTCAGCACCAGAATCTACCGAACCATTATTGCATTGACCGCTTCCCGGGGGGGATCTCAAAATGACGCCGAAATTTACTGACTCGCAATCTGCAAAATGGCTTTCAGGCCTGCTTGTCCTGTTCCTGGCGCCGCTTGCCGTCGCAGATGAGGCGGAAGGCACGGCGCACGGTCAGTGGCACTACCTGGGCGGCGATTCCGCGCACACGCGTTACTCGCCAGCGGATGAAATCGATGCCGATAATTTCGAAGATCTCGAGTCTGCCTGGGTGTGGGACGGCGCCAGTTTCAATGCCGCAAGCGGTCGCTCAACACCGAGTTACATAAACGGCGTCCTGTACACCGTTGCCGGCCCGCGGCGCCACGTGGTCGCAATCGACCCTGCCAATGGCGAGACCCTGTGGTCTTACCGCGAGCCGAATACGGCGCGCTACGAGTATTCGATGCGCAAGGACTATGGCAAAGGCGTTGCCTATGCCAACGTCGATGGTCGGGACGTCATCTACATATCGTCGCCGGCCTTTTTCCTGACGGCGCTAGACGCGAAGACCGGCGTACCGCTGGAGAACTGGGGCAAGCGCGTACCGATCGAGGGCTTTCCGGAATCGGGTGTCGTCGACATGCTTGCGGATCTTGGCCACAAGTACGATCCCTACAAAGGCATTCCGCTTGAGGTTGGTTACATCACGACGTCGGCTCCGCCGATCGTTGTAGATGGCGTAGTCGTCGTCGGCAATTCGCACGAGCAGGGTTACAACCAGTCACGTATCGAGAACATTCCAGGCGACATCCTTGGCTACGATGCGAAGACCGGCGAGTTCCTGTGGAAATTCAACGTGCTGCCGAAACCCGGCGAGTTCGGCCACGAGACCTGGGAAAACGACGCGTGGAAGTGGACCGGTGACATCTCTTCGTGGGCGCCGCTGGCGGCGGACCAGGAACGCGGCATCGTTTACGTGCCGACGAACGGCGCGACGCTGGATTTCTACGGCGGTTTCCGCCCGGGCGATAACCTGTTCTCGACGAGCCTGATTGCGCTCGACGTCAAAACCGGCAAACGCCTGTGGCACTACCAGATGGTGCATCACGACATCTGGAACTACGACACGCCAACCGCACCCGTCCTGCTGGACGTCGATATCAAGGGCAAGACAGTGCCGATCGTTGCGCAGGTGACGAAACAGGCCTTCACCTACACGTTTAACCGGGTGACGGGCAAACCGATCTGGCCGATCGTCGAAAAGCCGGTACCGGCATCCAAGATTCCGGGCGAGAAGCTCTCCGAAACCCAGCCGTTCCCGACCCGGCCGGCGCCGTTCGACAACCAGGGACTGACCACCGACGATCTCATCGATTTCACGCCGGAATTGCGGGCGCGCATGATCGAGATTCTGAAAGACTTTGATACCGGACCATTGTTCCAGCCGCCGCTGCATCGCGACAACGATGAGGGCTACAAGGCCGCGCTGTGGTGTCCGGGTGACATCGGTGGCGTCAATATTGACGGACCGGCAGCTGCCGATCCGCACACCGGCATACTGTACGTGACGTCACGCAAGCACTGCACGACGCGCATCATCGCGCCAGGTGTGGAACGCGACAAGATTCTCGATGCGCCGACCGGCACCACCATTGCGGACTACGCGGTGTTAAGCGGCTTTGGCGTGCGCGGCCCGGACGGCTTGAACATGTTCAAACCACCGTACAGCCGGATCACTGCAATCGACATGAATACAGGCGAACACCTGTGGTGGATTCCGGTTGGCGAGACGCCGCCTATCGTCCTGAACCATCCCGACCTCAAAGGCATGAAAATTCCGAATACCGGCTCGGGTCGCGTCGCGCCGATGACGGTCACGAAAAACCTGCTGATCTATGCCGGTGACGGCAGTGACGACAAGCCCTACCTGTTTGCGATTGAAAAAAAGACCGGCAAACAACTGGGCAAAGTCGAAGTGCCGGAAAAAAGTTCGTACGGCATGATGACTTACGTCCACAAGGGCAAACAGTACGTGATCCTGCAGACCGGCCCGCGCCTGACGGCAATGGCGCTCGTTGACTGGGATGCCGGCATGTCGGACGGGCATTGAAACACTGATCGCAACGCCCGAATTGCAGCCGACGAAGCGAGTGGAACGTCGGCTGCAAATACGGGTCAAAACCCATCCAGCCTGTATTAAAAGAACGGAAAGCACTATGCGCTTTGTATTGCTGCCTCTCCTGGCAACCTGCGCCGGCCTGCTCGCCATGGCTACGCACGCGGATGACACGCGCTCCATTGCGGACGGCGTCTACACCGAAGCACAAGCCGAGTCTGGTGAGGCGCTGTACGCCGAGCACTGCCTGATCTGCCATGACAAAAAATATTTCCGGCCCGTCATACAGCGCTGGAACGGCCAGCCAATCAGCATGATGTACATGATCATGAGTACGTCCATGCCTGAGAGTAATCCGGCGTCGCTTGGCAAAAACGAATACGCCGATATTCTGGCCTATATCCTGTCGCTAAGCCGCTATCCGGCCGGCGAGACAGCGCTCCCGGCCGAGGATGCAGCGCTCGAGCGCATCCTTGTGGGGCCGCGACAGCGCTAGCAACGTTGTCTGGGGCAGCGTGCCGCCGCCGGCGCGGCGAATCGCGGACAGCCCTTTGCCCTCGGACCTGCGACGTTCTATGCTGGCCCGGCACTTGCTTGCCTGGGGGGGATAGAGCATGGCACACGTACACGAGATTAATCGCAGGGCATTCCTGAAAGGCGCCAGTCTTACCGCACTCGCGGGTGTCGGCGGCAGCGCCGCATTCGCACAGGCTGCCCCGCTCACCAAGAAACCTGATGGCCGCTACGACTTCGACGAGGTCTACCCGCGCGTTGGTACCGACTGCTACAAGTGGGACAAGCAGATCGAGCTATTCAGCGAGGATCAGATTGTTGTGCCGATGGGTATCGCCGACATGGATTTCCGAACCGCGCCCGTCATCACTGCTGCACTGGTGGCGCGTCTGCAGCACGAAAACTGGGGCTACATGCACGTGCCGCCATCGTTTCGGCAGTCGATGATCGACTGGAACCGGCGCCGCTACGGTGAAGAGATCGACCCCAAAGGCCTGCTGACCGCAAGCGGCGTCAATCCCGCGATCCTCAGCGGCCTGCGCGCATTCGCGCCACCCGGCAGCAAAGTTTTGCTGCTCGCGCCAACCTACAGTGCGTTTTATTCAACCATCACGACTGCGCACTGCGTACCGGAAGAAAGCCCGATGAAACTTGCGCGCGGCCGCTATACGATCGACTTCGAAGACCTCGAACGGCGCATCGATCACGACACAAACGTACTGATACTCTGCAACCCGCAAAACCCGACAGGCAACTGCTGGTCGCGTGATGACCTGCTGACGCTTGGTGAAATATGCGAGCGCCGGCGGGTTGTCGTGTTTGCCGACGAGATTCACTGCGATTTCGTCAACAAGGGCCAGCGCTATACACCGTTTTCAGAATTGAACAACGAAGCAGTGGTTCGCAACAGCATCACATTCAAGTCAACCAGCAAGTCTTTCAACCTGGCTGCGACAAAATGCGCCTACATGTACTCGCGCAACCTCGATTACATTGCGCGCATCAAGGACACGGGCCACAACCAGATAGTGAACACGCTTGGCGTCATCGCCTCGGAAGTCGCCTACAACGATGCCGAGGACTGGCTCGACCAGGTCGTCGAGTACATCGACGGCAACATGGATTTCGCGGCCGCCTACATCGCGAAGAATGTGGCGCACGTGAAGTTCGAAAAACCCGAGGGCACCTACCTGGCCTGGCTCGACGTTAACGAGCTCGCTGAAAAAATCGACGCGGAAGGACAGGCCGTCGCCGCCAACAGGGGCCGCGATCCGGCGTTGCCAGCGCTGCAGCCCGAACACATGGTTGAGCGCTTTCTGGTCAGGGAAGCCGGCGTGCAGCTCAATGACGGTTTCCGCTACGGCGCCGGCGGCGCGGGCCGCATGCGCATGAACCTCGCCACGTCGCGGGTGCTGGTCGAAAAAGCCCTGGCCAGCATTGCGAGCGCCACCCGCAACGCCTGAGGCGGATCGCTGGCGCCCGCTGGGAGAGCCGGCGCCGCTGCTGCTTTACATAATCCAGCGCCTGCCGGCGCAGCGGTCCCGCTAAAGTTTCGGCCGCAGGAGCCGCTAATTAAGGTGTAAACGTGTCGAGCGCGGCCTGGGTCCGTGTCCGGCGAACGCCTGCACGACGCGGGCAGCACTGGCGCTGGAGCCAACCGTGCAAGCAGACAGCGAACTTCCGCAAACCGGCATGGCAGAGAACGCCGTGGCCCTCATGCTGAAGGTCACAGACGCTGGCGATGTGCTTTATGCCAGCGAAACCTGCACGGATATTCTCGGCGTACGACCGGGCGCATTGCTGAACACGCATGTTCGCGAAATCCTGCACCCGGACGGCTTCGCCCGCGCCCGCAAGGCCGTTAATGCGGCGGTTGAATCCGGGGCTCCCTGGCAGGGTCCGATTGCCTTTGCCGGCAGCAATGGCGACGCGGTCATTCTGAATACCAGCGTGACGCCATCGCAACTGGCTGACGGTACGAAGGTCTCGCTGTGGTACGCGCGGAGCAGCGCGGATCATGGCAGCGCCATTACCGGACGATTCCTCGGCCGCAGCAAACACCTCAGTCTGCGGCTGCGCATCGCGGCGATTGCCGCCGCCATCGTGGTTGCAACGGCGCTGATCGCGGTCGGCATGCTGCACCGCATGGAGCTCAGTACCATTGAACTGCAGGCACGTAGCCTGCTGATCACCGAAGCTATCGGTAACACGCGTGATGTGCAGGCGCATTTCGATGCGCAAATGCGCGAGTGGCAGAACATGCTGCTGCGCGGACGCGATCGGGCGGTCTTTGAGAGCTACCGCAGCAGCTTCGAGCGCGAGGAAGCTATCGTTACACAGGGGCTCGCCACACTGGCCGCGCGCATGGGCGGACTGGGGCTTGATCCGGCGCCTGCAAAGGCAGTCGCGTCACAGCACCGGCAACTGGGCAGGCAGCTCCGCGATGCGATCGAGTTGTATGACCCGGCAGTGGAGTCTTCACTAGTTGCCATCGACCGCGCAGTAGAAGGCATTGAGCGTGCGCCGGCCGACGCCATCGACGCGCTGGCATCGCGACTCGCCGCGCAGTCGGATGATCTGCTGAAACAGGCCGTGGTCGTTAACGCAGAGGCGCAGCTGCAGCGGGCACTGCTGGGCGGCTTTTTTCTTGCCGCAATCATTGCGATCAGCTTGCTGATGCTCGACCGCATCTTGCGTCGCGACCTGAAAGCCGTCGGCAAGATAGTCGCGACGCTCTCGGCCGGCAACTACGACGAAGCAATCGATTTTAGCCGGCGCAACGAATTTGGCGAAATCGCCAAGGGCCTTAAGGCGCTGCAGGTCACCCTTGCCGTAGAAACGAACCGCATAGCCGAAGCCGCGCTGAATGGTCGCAAGCTGCAGCTGGCGCTGCATAACGTCAACACTGCGCTGATGTTGCTGGATACCGACCATCGCGTGGTGTTCGCAAATGCCGCCATGCACGAGTTGTTTGCCGAACTGGCCGCGGATCTGCGACAGGTGTTGCCGCATTTTGCTGCCGATCGCATTGTCGGTGAGCCGATCGATACGTTTTACACAAACGGCCGTGCGCAGCGCGCGTACCTCGATTCGATCAGGAGCAACGGCAAGCAGAAAACTGCTATCGGAACGCTGCAGTTCGCCAATGAAGCGGACCCGATCTTCGATGAAGAAGGCAAGCGCGTCGGCACCATGATTTCCTGGGTAGACGTAACCCTCGAGAATCAGATCGCAGCCGAGGTGCGCGATATCGTCAACGCGGCGAAACAGGGTGACTTTGCCGGGCGCATCAATGCGAAAGACGAGGATCGCTTCCTGTATCGGCTCGGTGCTGACATCAACGAACTGGTTGATGTTGCGGAAGATGCTATCCAGGACTCCGTGCGCGTACTCGGCGCAATAGCCAACGGCGACCTTACGCAAAGTATCGAACAGGAATACAAGGGCGCGTTCGGGCTGCTGAAGGAAAACGCCAACGCCACGGTCGGACGACTTACGGAGATTATCTCCGGCTTCCAGTCCGATGCCGACACGATCAACAAAACCTCATCGGAAATCTCGGAAGGCAACGACAACCTTTCTACGCGCACCGAGCGCCAATCCGTCGCGCTTGAACAGATTGTTGCCAGCATGGAGCGCCTGACGGTAACGATAAAGCAGAATTCCGTTAACGCATCACAGGCCAGTCAGCTCGCGACCGAGACACGCGACCAGGCGGAGCGCGGCAGCGCCGTCGTAGGACGCGCCGTAACCGCGATGGAGCAGATCAACAAATCGAGCCGAACCATCTCGGATATTGTTTCGGTGATCGACGACATCGCCTTTCAGACAAACCTGCTGGCACTGAACGCCGCCGTAGAGGCAGCTCGTGCCGGCGAACAGGGGCGCGGTTTCGCTGTCGTTGCAACGGAAGTGCGTACGCTGGCGCAACGCTCGGCCACGGCAGCAAGGGAAATCAAGGCGCTCATTTCCGACAGCGTCGAGAAAGTGCAAGTGGGCTCGACGCTGGTGAACGAATCCGGCTCGATGCTGGATGCCATTACGAAATCGGTACGCGAGGTTGATGATTTTGTCGGCCAGATTTCCCTGGCGGGCCAGGATCAGTTCCTGGGCATCCAGGAGGTCGGCCGTGCGATTGCTGACATGGAAGGCATGACGCAGGAGAACGCGACGCTCGTAGTGCGCCTCGCTGCTGCGAGTCGGGTCATGAGCGACCGGGCTTCCGCCATTGACGAATCGCTGGATCGTTTCCAGCTCGCACCCGCCGAAGCCGAGCGGACAACACAGCAAGCCGTCCGAGGCAGCCGCGCGACGGCCAGCATCCCGGTAATCAGCAAAGTCAGCTAGCTTTATCGCGCCGCAGTGGCGATAGCGGCGGCCGCCTTTTGCCCGGTAGCGGCTGCCAGCGTCCAGCCCAGCATGCCGTGACCACAATTGAGGTACAGGCCCGCGATGCTCGACGCACCAACGAGCGGAATACCATCCGGTGTCATCGGTCGATCCCCGGCCCACGGCGCCGCATCGGTTGACGTGTAATTGGCATAGTCCGGTGCGATCTGGCGCGCAGTCTTTAGCAGGTGTTCGATGCGCGCGGCGTCCTGCGAGTGATCAGCTCCCACGAAATCCGCCAGCCCGGCGATGCGCACGCGGCCATTCAAGGTGCTGAACACGATGCGCCGCTGCATGTCGGTGACGCTGACTTTGGGCGCCCCGCTGCCAGCCGGCAAGGTTACGCTGTAGCCGCGCAAAGGATAAATCGATGCAGAAATACCCAGCGGCCGCAGCAGTGCCGGACTGGCCACGCCCAGACAGACGAGTACAGCATCGGCGTTGAGGCGGCCGGCGTTCGTGGTTACAGCCGTCGCGCGACCGGCCGTTACCACGATATTTTCGACGGTCTCGCCAAAGCGACATGCAACGTTCTTTTGCTGCTGCAGCCACGCCGCGAGCTTCACCGAGAACACGCGGGCGTCCCCGACTTCATCGTCCGGCGCATACAGCGCTGCCTCGTAGTTCAGAGGAAAATGCCGCAGCTCCGGAAAGCGCGCGGTGACTTCGTCGAGCGACAGCAGAGAAGAGTCGCAACCCTCGGCCTTCTTGAACGCGATGGAGCGGCGCGCTGCTTCGAGATCCGAGCCCGGGGGCAGCAACATCACTTTGCCGACCCTGGCGTAACCGAAATCGATTCCTGTTTCAGCGCGCAGCTCCGCAAGCGCACGTGCGGATTGCTGCGCGAGTCTTACGACGGCAAGTGTGTTGTCGCGAGCCCTGGACCTCGTGCATTGCGCGAGGAACTGCATGCCCCAGCCGATGAACGAAGGTCGCGCAAACGGTTTGATCCGCATCGCCGGATCGCGACCGAGCAGAATTCCGGGTAAGACCGGCAGCAATGAGGGCTGCGCGAGCGCATCGACGAAGCTGTAGGCAAGCTGGCCACCGTTCGCGTGCGAAGTTCCGGCAGCGGGTTCTGCGGCGCTGTCGATGAGCGTGACATCGCAGCCCTGCATCGCGAGGTAGTAGGCACTGGTGACGCCGATAACGCCTGCGCCAAGAACGACGACGTGCATTTACTGGTAGCTCCGCTGTGACAAAATTGTCGCTTGCTATTCACGCGAGTCGACGCGTGAGTCGGCGAAGATTAGCACAGGTGCCAGGCGACGAAAGGCCGCAGGAGTCTTTGGCAGTTGACCGAATGCCGGCTGCAATCAGGGCGTCGAGGTTGACACCCGCACGCTCAACTCAGGCCAGTTCCGCCTTGGCCTTTACCTGACGCAGGCACTCATCGATGTTGCGAATGCCGGCGCTCGATTTGTCGTTGCCCGTCAGGTTTTCTGCACTCGCGACCTGCAGCTGGACGAGGTCGTAGCGCCACTGCCGCAGGATGCGCAGTTTTTCTTCACGCGAAAGCCGCCCCTGGCGCAATACTTCGGAAGGGTTGGAGAAGGCGCCAGCCGGGTCTTTCAGTATTTTCGTCATTTCACTCATGGTATGCCTCAGGCGCAATTGCTCAGACTGCTTTAAGTACCGGCTTCTGGCCTGCCGCGGCCTTCAGGTTGGCGGCGGCGAAATCCCAGTTGATGAGTTCGGCTAGAACCTTGTCGACGTAGGCGCCACGATCGTTCTTCACGTCGAGATAGTAGGCGTGTTCCCAGACGTCGATCGTCAAGAGCGGCGTCAGGCCCTGGCTCATCGGGTTGTGTGCATCGCTCGTGCTCGTTACCTGTAGCTTGCCGTCTGTGTCCGCAACCAGCCATGCCCAGCCGGAACCGAACTGGCCGGTAGCAGCATCCTTCATGCGCTTCAGGAAGGACTCTACGTCCCCGAAGTTCGCTTCGATCGCACCCTTGATTGCACTGTCCGGCGTGCTGCCACCGTTCGGCATCATGCTGCGCCAGTAGAAATCGTGGTTCCAGACCTGCGCAGCCGAGTTAAATACGCCTCCGTCAGATTTCAGGATGATTTCTTCGAGCGTGAGATCCGCCAGTGGGGTGTCCTGGATCGCCGTTTTCAGCTTGTTCATGTAGCCGCTGTGATGCTTGTCGTAGTGGAATTTGAGCGTGCGAGCGCTTATGTGCGGCTCAAGCGCGTCATAGTCATACGGCAGTGGCTTCATTTCAAAATTCATAGTGATATTCCCGTGGTTCAATATTTTGGCAGGTACATCAAGAATACAGGAGGGCTCGCTCAGGAACCCCCCTGTCGACGACTTATTTGTTAACAGTTTGTATCTTTGGCGCCGGCTTCCTGCTTCATTTCTTCACAGGCGTCCTCTACTTCATTGCCAATGTCTTCCGCGGAATCGCGCATTTCATCAC